>JANNCG010000896.1:0-7359 GCA_031386385.1 Myxococcales bacterium | reverse complement strand
TGCGCCGATTGTTGGGTCGCGCGGCGACGCGAACGGTGCTTGAGCTGCTGGCGGTTCCGGTCACGGCGATCTGGGACGCGCTGGTGTGTTGGTTGATTGTGCGAGAGGCTCGACTGCGCGTGATTGGGCCGTCCGCAGCTTATGAGTTTTGCGCGCTCATTCTGAAAGAGCCCGAGACGCTCTCCATCGAGACCAAGCAGTGCGCGTTGCGCGCTATCGGAGCGGCGGCCGTACGAAGCGAAGACCTGCACCCCAACTTGGTGGCTCTGTTGCATGCGGTCCAAGCACGGGTGGGTCAGGGCGCGATTGAATCGATTGATGATTCGCAGCGATTTCTCAAAGAGATCGCGGCGCTGGCTAAACACGAGCAGACCACGGTTCTTCGAGTGCTTGCGGCGGCGTCGATTATTGACGGGCGCTTAGCGCGTGACGAGCGCGAGCTGCTCGTGCAGACCTGGACTACGTGCGGACGACCATTCGATGCCGCCACCATTGAGCGGTTGAGACGAAATTTTGTCTCAGGCGATGCGATCCGGGCGCAAGATCTAGAAGCTATTCAATAGCGATGTCTTGCGCTACACGGTCGCTATGCGCGTTGACGAGCTAGACTATGACCTCCCCAAAGAACTGATCGCGACCCATCCGCCAGCAGAACGCGACGGAGCACGCTTGCTTCTGGTGGACCGCAAGGACGGCACACTTGAGCATCACGCGGTGCGATCGCTACCGGATCTGCTGCCACAAAACGCGCTGCTTGTAGTCAACAACACAAAAGTTATACGCGCACGTTTGCGAGGAAAAAAGCACACCACCGGAGGCTCTGTTGAGATCTTCTTGCTTCGCTCTGTCAGTGAGGACGCCCGACAGTGGACCGCGTTTGGTCGCGCTTCCAAGGCGCTGCAGCCGGGGACAGAGATTGTCCTGAGCGCCAAACACCGGATCACCGTCGTTGCAAAAGACCCAGCCGACGGAGTGCTTACCGTAGCGTTTGATCAAGACGTATCGCCGTGGGATGTGATGCAAGAGTGCGGCGAGGTTCCGCTGCCACCGTATATGGACAGGGCGCCGACGAGCGATGACGAGGATCGATACCAGACGGTGTTTGCCCAGAAGCTTGGCGCGGTCGCAGCGCCTACCGCCGGGCTGCACCTGACTGAGAGAATACTCGAAGAATTACAGTCTAAAAAGAACATTCGTCGCGTGGACGTCACCCTTCACGTCGGCGCAGGGACCTTTCAACCCGTCAGCGTGGACGACCTGAATCAACACCCCATGCACAGCGAGTATTATGAAATCCCCGCTCAGTCTGCAGAGCTCATTGTGGCGGCAAAAAAAAATGGCCAGTCGATTGTCGCGATCGGGACAACTGTGGTCCGTGCGCTTGAGTCCTGGAGACTCGGCGACGGCAACATGTCTGGCGAGACGCGCTTACTGCTTCAACCTGGCTCCCACTTTCGTGTGGTGGACTCGCTGCTGACTAATTTTCACCTTCCACGCTCGACGCTGCTGGCGCTGGTGATGGCATTTGCTGAAAAAGATCTGATCAAGCGCGCGTACAAGACCGCGGTGAGCGAGAGGTACCGGTTTTTTTCGTACGGTGACGCGATGCTCATTCGGTGAAATTGCGTTGGGGATCAAGAATGCCCCACTCGTCAAGGACCGCCAGAGCGAGTATAGCGGCGCCCACCATGCGAGCAGGATTTCAGTTTCAGGTTCACGCCAAGGATGGCAACGCGCGTGTTGGCACACTTGTCACGCCACACTCCTCCGTCGAGACGCCCACTTTCATGCCCGTCGGCACCGTCGGGACCGTCAAAGGTCTCAGTATGGAAGAGGTCGCCCTGACTGGAGCTGGGATTGTATTAGCGAACACCTACCACCTGTGGCTTAGACCCGGTGCAGAGATTGTTCGCACGCTCGGGGGGCTGCACACGTTCACCCGGTGGCCACGCTCGATGCTCACGGACTCTGGCGGATTTCAGGTATTTTCGCTCGCGAAGCTTCGCACCATTGATGACGATGGGGTGACTTTTCGCTCGCACTTAGACGGGACCATGCTCAGGCTGACGCCCGAGGAGTCCATGCGCTTGCAGGCAGTTTTGGGCGCCGACATCGCGATGGCGTTTGATGAATGCCCCCCCGGCGATGCCGATCGAGGTGTGATCGCCAACGCAATGAAGCGAACCACCGCGTGGGCTGCGAGGTGCGTCGACTCTCCCCGCCCTGAAGGGCAAGCGCTGTTTGGGATTATCCAAGGTGGAATCCACACGGACCTCCGACGTGAGCACATGCAGCAGATCACCGAACTGCCGTTTGATGGCTACGCGCTTGGAGGGCTCTCGGTGGGCGAGCCGTGGCAAGAGATGCATCGGGTTCTGGACGAAGTCGCACACGAGATGCCTGAGCACAAGCCGCGATACTTGATGGGTGTCGGCACGCCCCGCGACCTCATCGCAGGCTCACTCGCAGGGATTGACATGTTTGATTGCGTTCTACCCACCCGCAACGCCCGCAACGGCCAAGCCCTCACGTGGAACGGTCGGGTCAACGTCAAGCAGCTGCGCAACCGCGAGGACACTGGCCCACTTGATCCCGAGTGCGACGGCCCATGCTGCACCACGGGGTACTCACGTGGATACTTAAGACACCTGTTTAATTGCGGAGAAATCCTCTTTGCGCGAGTGTTAACGCAGCACAATTTGTATTTCTTTGGACGGCTCATGAGCGAGCTTCGCAAGGCCATTCGCGAAAAACGTGCGCACTCGTGGGCCGAAGCTACCCTCGCCCGAATGCGCGAAAACGACGAAGTAGCTACTGCTGATAACGCAGACGATTGAGCAAAAAAGCGACCGCGCTCCGTTGCGTTGTCGAAGGTTTTCGACGACCCTTAGTCTCGATGAACCGCAAGTCGCTCTACCTTACGTTGGTCATTGGTGCTTCGAGCCTCAACGCCTGTGCTCCTGAAGAAAACATGATGAGCGCGGACGTCGTCGATCGGGACCGAGCGCTGTTTGCGCTTCCCATGCCAGACGGTGGCCGCGCGGATGTGCCCAACCCACGCAACATGCAAGAGGGTGGCTTTACCATTTTGGACTCAGGGACCGTGACTCCCCCAGCGGGAGCTGACTGCAACCGTGTCTGCGCGCACGTGTACCAAGACTGTCACTTTGCGTTTAGAGATGATAATGGACAAGTTGTATCCGAGGCAGACTGTGTTGCAGCGTGCAACATGCGTTTGCTCAACGGCGCAGAGGCTTGCATTAGCACGGCGCAGTGCTCGGTCGAGGCGCTCAACACGTGCTTGATGATGGTCACTCCGGTCAACCCGGTGGATCCGCCACCGCCGCCGCCACCACCGCCACCACCGCCGCCAGCAGGCAATCCGCTTGAAGCTGAGATTTTAGTGCTGACCAATCAAGCGCGAGCGCGTGGAGCCAACTGTGGTGGACGCCAATACCCACCCGTCCCCGCGCTTACGGCAAACGCGCAGCTACGGCAGGCCGCGTATCTGCACAGCCTCGACATGGCCACCAATCGATTTTTTGATCACGTTAATCCACGTGGGCAAACGCCGTTTGATCGCATCCGCGCTGCGGGATATTCCTTTAGCACCGCGGGAGAGAACATCGCCGCTGGTAACGGGACTGCGGCGGCTACGATGACTCAGTGGATGAACAGCCCCGGTCACTGCACCAACATCATGAACGGCGGGTATCGCGAGCTTGGTGTGGGCTACGCGGCCAACCCCAACTCACAATATCGGCATTACTGGACGCAAAATTTCGGCGCTCGTTAGCGAACACCGTTGACCACCAATGGGGTGCGAGATCGCACGGTCCATTTGGAGGTTGCCACGGCACGCAGCTCAGCTTCGACCTCTTGGTAGGTCATTGGGGAGTCGTAGTAGGGCGAGAGCATATCGAAAGTGTCCAAGACGGCCTCAGCGTACCGTTGGTCGCGGGTGAACTCTGTGTTCTCGACATAGTTGGCCACGGGGATGGTAAAGCGAAAGAGCTTGCCCACCACAGGGACGCGAAAAAGCACGTCGGTCACAGGAAAAGCCACGGGCATCACCTTCTCGATCGCGCTCAAGAGCGTCTCTTGCGAGAGCTTTCGGGTCAGCGGTCGTATAAGATATTTGCTGTTGAGCTTGGTCCAGGGTTTGCGGCCATAAATCGCGAATGCAAAGCCGCCGCCTGGGCGAACACAGCGGACCACTTCACGCACTCCACGGGGCGGGTCTGGGGTGTGCTGGATGACGCCAAGGGAGTAGGCATAGTCGAAGGAACCGGGCTTGAACGGGGGCTCAAGAAGGCTGGCCTGCACCACGTCAACATGGGCGCCGGGGATCGCGCGGAGGGTCTCTGCGGTGGCTTCGACGGCCATGGACATGTCGAGAGCGACAAGCTTGGCTCCGCGAGCAGCGGAGATTTCGGCGAAGCGTCCAGCACCGCAGCCGGCGTCGAGGGTCCAGCGGCCACGGAGGTTGTCCGCGTTCCAGCCGGTCTCGGTGTCAAAGCGTTTTTCTGAGCGGTGGCAGTGTGTGAGGCTGTCGAGCTGGACGTCGCGAAAGCGGTTCCACTGTTGGCCAAAGGACTTGGTGTAGTTGTCGGCCTCAACAAACCGAGGAATCCCACGGACGATGGGGTACTTTTTGCCGCTCGGGGCCTGCAGGGTGCCCTCTTCAATACGCCCGTCATGAATCACCGAGTCATGCAAAGTGAGCGGTGCGCCCGTCCCTGGTTCAGCCAAAATCTCAAGCAATGATGAATGCACAGTCGTGTCTCTTTCTTACCGGGAAAAATATAACTTCGAGCGAATGGTCTTAGTACGTGACAGTACAAACCCCCGGGGCTGCACCGCCCACGCTCATAACCCAACCACCCTCTGGCAACGCCACTGGAGCGCGCCCGAGGGTGAGATGCAGATCGACGTTCCACCGAAGGACGCCTCCGGGGTCGATCGCTATCGCGTGTCCGTCCGTGGTCAGCACGAGCATGGTGTCATCGGGATCAAGCATCACTGCGACAACGGCCACGAGTGGGATCACGGCACTCGAAACCTGCCGTCCTCGAGAGTCGTAGAGGAGAAATTCTGTGTGTGTGTTCGCAGGCGATTCAGTCATTCCATAGCCAAACCCGAAACGTCCGCCCCGGCCACGCGTACGCAGACCCGCTTGGATCCGTGGCGCCACCGGCGTCGCTGCAGTGGTCGCTGTCGCTCCCGTTGTTCCCGTTGTCCCTGTCGTGGCTGTTGTGCCTGCTGCGCCGGTGGTGCTGGTGGCCGCGGTGGACGTGGCTGACGGATCTGGGATCAACCCTCGAGAGAGAACCAGATGCCCACGCGCTGTGGGATAATAAGCCTCGCGCGCCGGGAGCACCGAGCGCACAGAACCCTGGGGATTCGAGAGTCGAACCTCTCCGGTGGGTGGACTCCCCACCAGTACAGCCAAGAGCTGATCTTCAAGCAGCCAACCATCCAGTACGTTGCGTGCCCAAGAGTAGGTCACCAGACCCGCGCGGTCACTGTTGAGTGAAACCACGCTGAGGTTTGTGTTGAACAAAATGCTTCCGTCCGCGCCGCGGCTCAACGCGCGGTCAATACGCCCAGCCACTGCCAGGGATGAAACCTGCGAAAAATCCTGCGAAACAACGGCAATTTCTCCACCTACGCCCTGATCGAGGGCAACCGCGATTGAGCCATCGTTGAGCGCCAGTGCCCCGCTTCGCGCGCGACCAGCAAACGTCACCGTCTCACGCACAGCACCATCGGGCGCGTATGAGCGAAGCACATTGGTGTCATCAAGGACCACCACTCGGCCGGCAGTGCCCTCCGCAGGACTGCCCACCAACCGATGCCCCACGTCCACTTGCCGGGTGATCGCGTTGCCCGTGACCCACAACAACGCGTGCGGCGTGTACGTGGCGACAAGCGTCGATCCATCGCTCAACAGTACCGGTGAGCTTGCAGGTAGCCCGCGGGGTATACGAACACAACGCACGCGCTCGGCAGCAAAAGGCTCCATGGGCAACCGGGTGCGAAGCGTGAGCTGGTCGGCCTCTGTGGACGCAACTCGCCGCACGACGGATTGCAGCCGATCGCCGCTCACGACCAAGCGCTGCTGAGCATCCCCTCGTTCGGGGAGAAGTGTCAGCCCGATACCCAGAAATGCTACAGAAATATCAGACCAATTCACGTTGCACAGCCTACTCATCGCGAGCGCTCCCTGGACGTACTGTGAGTGTGTATGGATGCTCTCCGTCGCCCTTGACCAGAACGTGGCGCTGAGACCCGCGTACCACCACACACGGAGGATGGGTCTCGCTTGGGACAACGAGCGCGTGCTCTTCACCACCCGCTGGCGCCGCGTCAACCGTCTCAGTCGCGCGTCCGCTGTGAGGGATCACTTGCAGAGCGAGATCCATCCCTGCAGGAGCCTGCAGTGTCACCCGAGAAGGGGTCGAGAGACTCTCAAAACACCAGTAGTCCAGATCTTCAACGCTCTCAATGTAGCCGCTCTGCGGCCGGTCGGTATTCAACACCGATGCGATATTTTCGCGATCGTTGAGCTCGCTCTCAAATCCATCGTTAGTCGCAAGCAGCTCATAGCTCAGGGTGTAGTTGTCGCTGACATTTTCTGAGGGGACCGATGAGACTCCTCGATCTTCGCTTACAGTGAGAAAATACTGATGTTCAGACGAGACAGTGAGCCCCGCGATGACCTCACGCTCGCCGGTGGTGGCCTCGCGTGCGACAAAAAGTGGTTGCTCGGTACCCTCTTGGTATAGCGCGAGTTGAGTGTTGATGTTTGGCTGTGGGGCCAACGTCGCTCTCAGTCGCCAGTGCCCACTCGGAACCGCAACAAGCCGATACACATCCACATCACCCTGCTCGCGGGTCAACCTCGTCCCAATGCGACCGGTGACCGCAGTCCCCGCAGCGATGACGGTCCCTTGCGCCGGCACATTGTTGGGCTCTACCTCAGCGTCGTGCCCCAGCAGCTTAGCTCGTTCGGCACCGCGGCGAGATTGGAGCAGATAGATCCCTCCCAAAATAAAACCCACGAGTACCACCATCGCAACAATGACGACTGTGGCGAGCTTGCCGCGCTGAATTTGCCGCTCGAATGCCTCGAATTCATCTCGCGTGGCGACGTTGACTTCTTTCACTTTCGCAGGGGCGACAGACTCTCCGCTGATCGCGTCGTTAGAAGACATCTCGCCAAGACGGCCTTGCAAAAAGAGCTCAAGCTCTTTGCGCACGTCGTCAATTTTTTGCATCCGCTCTTCGGGGAGCTTTGCCAAGCAACGACAAACAAGCGCGCTCAGCTCGGGAGGAATATCTAGATCTGGCCGTTTT
>JANNCG010000796.1:0-2076 GCA_031386385.1 Myxococcales bacterium | reverse complement strand
CTGCCGACGATCACGCCTTGGGCGATCGCAAGCCAATCGCTCAGCGTGTCTGCTTTCACGCCCGAGCCGAGCCACACGGGAGCCTTGGTCGCGTGCCGCACAGCGAGCACAGAGTCACGAGAGGCCTCTTCTCCCGTTCGGCTGCCGGACACGATCAGCGCGTCCGCCATCCCGCGCTCGATCGCGTCAATGGCCTCACCGTCCACGGTGTTGGTCCCCAGGGGAGAGCTGTGTTTGACATCCACATCCGCGACGATCGCGATATCAAAGGCTCCAAGATTTTTGCGCGCGCGCAAGATCGCCGCTGAGTCACTCTGCACAATCCCTTGATCGGTGATACGTGCGCCGACTAGGACATTCACACGGATAAATTTCGCTCCGCAGGCCACGGCGACCGACAAAGCCCCTCGCCCATCATTGCGAAGAACATTAATACCTAACGTGAGCCCGCTGGTGCGCCGCGCGTGATCACCGCACACTGCCATCGCCGCGATCGTCTCAGACGGAACCTCGCTCGCAAAAAACGGAATGTCCCCGTAGTTCTCAATCAGCAACGCGTCAAAGCCCGCCGCGGCGACAATCTCTGCCTCACGTTTGACCCGCTCAATGATCGCCTCCATGGAGCCAGCGTGATGCGGCGCTCCTGGGAGTGCGGGGAGATGAAGGACTGCGACCAGGGGTGCGTGCGAAAATGAAAGGGGCATAACGAGCGCGGATTTAGCGCACAATCCACAAATGAGTGGGTGAAAAAATGCGAAACAAGAAGATGCACAACCGTCCCTCAAGCGGTACCTTTGATGGGTTGTGACGCACCCCCTAAGACTCGGCCTTGTTTGCACCCTCGCGACGACCCTCGTTGGATCTGCAGGATTTGCGCAGTCGGGCCCTACTTCTTCTGACGCCAGCGCCCCACTCAACCTTGACGCCAGCGCGACGCCCAGCCCCGAAGCGGGAACAACCGCGACCGACCCAAACGCCGATCCCGACGCGAGCGAAGCGAACCGTACGCGAGTGACCGCCGTGCGTGTAGTGCTTGTCGACACAGCACCCATCGGGGTCGATCCCGCCGCCGCGACGTTTGTGACCGCGCAGCTCAGCGACGCGCTTCGAAGCTATGGGTATGGGGTCGTTCCGTCGGAGGAGCTGTACGCGACGGCGCGGCAGATGGGGTTGGCTTTTCCTGTCCCTGAGGCGGGGATGGTCGCGTTGAATTTGGTCCTCCACAGCAACAGCACGATTCAGTGTGAGCTGCGCGCAAGGGCTGGATTTTATTTTGCAACTCTACGCATTCGTCAGAGCGATGAGAGCCGAGAGCGCTCGCTCTCAGTCGTCGCAAACCAGTGGACCCTCGGCGATCGCCTTCGTGAATCGCTGCTTCGATTGCTTCGTGGCGCTGATGGGAGCACCGTGAGCGAGAGCTCACCCTCGTTGGGCAACCAGTCGGTGATCACGCCGAGCGCAAACCCGCCACAGTACGACTGGGCCGTCAACCTCACGCCTCCGTCAAGACCACCCACGTGGATTCACCCCAGGCCGCTGGAAGTCTCGGGGATGTTCACCGCAGCGTACAATCCGGGCCGTGACCCATTTACAAACTTTTTGCTCGGCGCTCGGGTGGCTTGGTTTCCCTGGGATCGGCTGGGGGTTACCGGGTCACTTTCGTACGTAAGTTTGCGCGGTCGCACACGACGGGTGAACAACGCGCTGCCGATGCTCGGAGTTGAGACGGGTGTGGATTTAGTCCCGCAGATCGGGATGTATGTCCCCTTGCGATTTGAGGTGGGGTACCTGCCATTTAACGGTCCCGTACTTCGCGTCACTGCGGCGCTCTCGATTCGTATCAACGACGCCATGCGCGTAGAGCTTGATCTTGTGCAACCGACGATCTGGTGGATCAACGAGACAGTGGTGGCGACGATTGATGTAGGGGCGCAGTTTGTCGTGAGCTTTGGGGCGGATCGATCGCGGCCCCCTGCGCCTGCACAACCGCGACGTCGGCGAAGACGGCGTCCGGCGACAACGCCCGCGGCGGGAAGCACTGAGACACCCGCGAGCGCAACAACGACAACACCAGCT
>JANNCG010000792.1:0-5608 GCA_031386385.1 Myxococcales bacterium | reverse complement strand
CGTGGGAAAGCTCTCTCGCAACGTGGCATACGGCGTCGGTTTCACAGGGCATGGACTTGGGTTTTCGCTCGTCGTTGCCAAGGCCGTCATGGACACCGTGACTGGTGTTGGCGCAGGCGGGCTGTTTTCAGCACAGCGCCTCGGTTAGCTACGCAGGTTCGTTGTCGAGCCAAAATTTGGAAACGTGTGGCCACAGTCGTGTCGAGGCCTTCTTGGATACAACTGCGCCCACGTGACCACCGCTCTGATGTGTATGCTTGGTGATAGCGCTTGAGACCTTGTCGATCAGCTCACTCGCCGACCGATGCGGAACAATGTTGTCATGCTCAAACGTAATCGCGTGAACTGGACAGTCGATCGATCGCAAACTAACAGGAATTTCGCTGAGAAAAAGACTGTCATTCATCAGCGCATCGCGCCCGTACAGCTCGTTGATATATCGCCGATAGAACTCGCCCGGCAGCGACACGTTGTCGTTGCCCCAGCGCTCAAGGGCCAAAAATGAGTCGAGAAACTCATCATCCCAGGCGCGATCAATCACCTGCACGGCCTTCAGCAGGTTGAGCGTGGGGCGCAACATTTGAAATGCTGGCTGCATCAATTGCCAAGGTACAAGCCCCATTCCATCGACCAACGCGTCGACAGAAAACCGGTCGTTGCGAACCCACTGTGACAGCAGACCGTCGTCGTGAAATGCCACCGGGGCGGCGAGAGCGGTGAGCGACGCAACGCGGTCTGGGCGCGCAGCGGTGTGAATGACGGCTAGCGTTCCGCCGAGGCAATATCCAAGCAAATGAGATTTGCCCGTTTGTCCGTACCCCGATGCGACACGAAGCGAGCGCGCAATGATCTTGTCGCACACCGTGTCAAACGTTGTCAGCCGATCCTCTCGCGAGGGCGTGCCCCAGTCGATAATGAATACGTCGTGACCGAGCCGAACCATGGACTCTGCCATCGACTGCCCAGGCGTTAGGTCGAGCACATAGTGCCGGTTGATCAACGACGGAACCAACAGAACAGGGGTCTTGAACCGCACCGGCACGTCCCCTGATCGCTCGTACCGAAGCAAGCGCCACTTGTTCTCCGCATGCACGACGTGCGCCGGAGTGGCCGCCATCGGAGGCAGTTTTCGCGAGCGAATCCCGAGAATGTTTCGCACGCGTTGTCGTGTGAGCTCGCTCATGCTTCGTACAGCGCCTCAAACTGCGAGCGAAAAGTCTCGTACACTTTCTTTCGGCGAACCTTGAGTGACGCCGTCAACAGTCCACTCTCGACCGTGAGAGGGCTCGGGATAATCACAAATCGCTTCAGAGACTCATAACTTGCAAGTGATGCGTTGACCTTATCGACACTCGCCTGTACTTGGCTTGCTAGCAATTTCTGCCGCTCCACGGGATCGGTCACCGCCGCGTCGATGCGAGAATTCGCTGCCGACTCGTTGACCCATACCGCCGCCACCAAGTACCGCTTGGCATCTCCATAGACCACAACGTGCGCGAACAAAGGGTCATCCGCGAACCGCACCTCAATGTTGACCGGCGGAACGTTCTTGCCTCCGGCCGTCACTAAGATGTCTTTTTTTCGGTCAACAATCTGAAGAAATCCGTCTTCTGTCCATCGTCCGACGTCGCCGGTAAGAAACCAACCATCCTCGGTAAAAGCTCCCTTTGTGGCGTCGGGGTCTTTGAAATATCCCTTGAACACGTTGGGACCGCGCGCGAGAATTTCTCCATCCTCGGCGAGCTTTAGCTCGACGCTTGGAAGTGTCACCCCGACGGTATCAAATCGAAAGCGATCCGGCCGATTCAACGTCAGCGTGGGTGAACATTCGGTGAGTCCGTACCCCTCAATGATCAAGATACCGCAGGCGTGAAAGAGCTCTTTGACCTCGCGCTTGAGACCGGCGCCGCCACTGAGACAAAACTGCAGCCTCCCTCCGGTGACCTCGTCCATCTTTGCCCGTCGCGCCTCGTCGCCGTCTACTGTCGCAACGGCCATCGCGATCTTCTCCCAGTATGCCGGGACGCTCATAAACACCGTGGGTCTCACCTTGGGCAGAAGGCCAAACACCGACGCTGGATCGCACAAATATGAGGTAAATCCCAGTACGTTGCCCAGGCACCCTTCGCCGAATCCAAAGATATGACTCATGGGAAGCCAGAGGATATCAACGCCATCATCGCCCAGGACGGGGCCGTTGCAGACAAGCCAGTCGCGACCGTTCACTCCCACGTTATTGTGACTCAGCGGAACACCCTTCGGGTTTCCCGTAGTTCCACTGGTATAGAGCATGATCGCAGGTTGATCGAGGTCGATCCCTGCGATGCTGTCGTGAACAAGTGTTGGCTCTCGAAGCAGGCGCGCCGCGCCCCGTGCGCTCAGGGACTCCCAGCTCACGCAAAGACCAACAAGCGCCTCGACTGTCGCCCGCGTTGCTTCGCTTTGCGCACCAAGCCCCGCAGCGTCGAGCGAGGCGTCCATGAGCACGACCATCTTCAGCGACCGATACGCCTCAGGTCTGGCAAACACTTTTTTCAGCACCGCTGCGGTGTCGACAAACAACACGGTCGCTTCTGAGTGCTCAATGACGTACCCCGCTTGGTCTACCGTGCTCGCGGGATACACCGGAACCATCACCCCCGCCGCCGCCTCAATCGCCAGCGCTGCGCTCATCCACTCCACGCGATTGGGAGCAAAAATAGCACCCCGATCGCCTCGAGAAAGCACTCCAGCATCGAGCAATCCCGCAGCAATGGTCTCGATCTGTCTGGCATATTCGCCCCAGGTCACCGGCTCCCAACTGCCACCGGCGTTGATAAAAAACCGAGGCTTCTCGCGGTGTGTCGAGAGTTTATCAAACACCGCTTTCGGTGCTGGTTCAACGCGCTGAATATAAGGTGTGATGTCCATCGATCATTTTCCGTTCAGTTGGGATTGCAGGTCTTCAAGCTTCTCTTCGAGGTCGTACAGCTGGGTTTGGAGCTCATGAATCCCGTGCAGCGTTCGCTCTTGATCGCCCCTCGTCGGCAGTCGCCACGCGCTCCACCAAGCCTCGAGCCCGGCGTCCATCGCAGCTTTTAGCCTCATCGAGTGCGTCAGCAGCGATCCTGCGGGACGTAGCACCTTCGGTGAGCGGAGCACTTTCTCGAGCCGCTCGGCGGTCGAGGCCTCCCAACTGTCAAAACCTTTCTTCCATCGGTCCCAGGTCATCATGAGTGCTCTCCGGTAAGGCGTTTTCGTCGATGCGACGCGTCGATAATGTTGCTTTGCGACACTGTATATTTTGAGCGAAATACCTTACAATCATTCTTTAAGTCAAGAATCTATTGTGCACTGCACAAAAGTTAAGTATACGCTGTCGATAACTCAAGATGAAGCTCGCTCCCCCTGTGACAAAGCTCGTGAAGAAGTACGGCAACCGCCGGTTGTACGACACTTCAAGCAGCGAATACATCACGCTCGATCAGCTTGCTGAGCAGGTGCGGCACGGCGCTCAAGTTCGTGTGGTCGATGCGGCGACGGGAGAAGATCTCACTCACGCCACCTTCGCACAAATTCTGTTTGAGTCGCGTGGCGCGGCGCGACTGTTGTCGCCTGCAGTGTTGGCGCAGCTTGTACGACTGGATCAAGACGCACTTGCAGAGGTCTTTGGTCGCTACTTTGTTCTGGCAATTGACTGGTATGTGCAGGTTAAGCAGGGATACCAAGCGTTGGCTCCGCTCAACCCAATGTTTGCCTCAGCAGAAGCTTTTGCGCGAATGATGAGCGGGTTCTCTGGATCCAACGCCTCCGCGCGACCTGCAACACCCTGGCCTGGTGGAGCCGCCAACACCATCACAAACTCTCCCAGCAGCGCAGCGCCACGGCTCGCTCCAGAAGAAGGTGCAATGACGGTGCTGAGCACTCAATCCGAACTCGACGCGCTTCGTGAGCAGATCGCGGCGCTTAAAGACAGCGTCGCAGCGCTTCATCCTTCGGCGGTGCTAGAGCATCGTCCGAGCTCTGGGGTGCGCAAGACCGCACGCCTGATCACAAAAGAGCCTGTAAAAATAAAGGCAAAGTAGATTGTGCGGCGCAGCATTGTCTGTAGAAGATCCTAGACGATTCTAAGAGGTTTCTGGTCGGTATGTTGTCATCGTTGATAAAAATTCGCTCGCTTCAGTGGACGTCGCTGGACTCAAGACTCCCCTCTCATGCACGGACGCCGCACGGCGTGGTGCGAGAGCATGGCGCGGTTCGGTTGCTGAGATTTCGAAGGAGTCGCGCCGCCGACGTCTCCCCGCGCCTAGGACAGTTGCCCTTGCTCATCGTGCCGTCGCTGATCAATCGATGGACGGTGTTTGATTTGTTGCCGCAGCGATCGGTCATTGAGGCACTGGTAGATGCCGGACACGAGGTGTTTGTGCTCGATTGGGGTGTGCCGGCTGATGAGTCGCGGTCGCTGAGCTGGGCCGATCACGTGCGAGCCGTCCTTCGGATGCAGAGCCTCGTGCACCGCACAATGAAGTGCTCAAGGAGTGTCCTCATCGGCTACTCCAGCGCCGGGACGCTGGCCACCATCGCGGCCGCGCTTCGTCCCGAGCAGTGTGCTGGCTTGGTGAATATTGCTGGCCCAATCGATTTTTCACGCGCCGGGACGATGGCTCACTTCGCCGACGCTCGGTGGTTTGACGCGGACGCGATTGCCAGCGCGGGCAACGTTCATCCTGGTATGCTCCTGAGCGGATTTTTGGCCCTCCGTCCACGGCAGCTCCTCACCGATACCGCAGGACTCCTTCGGGCGATGACCCCGTCCGCATCCCTTGATGAGCAGACCGCCGCGGCGATCACGCGATGGGCGTATGATGGGGTCCCGTTTCCGGCCAAAGCTTACGCGCAATACATTGGTGGGCTTTACCAAAACAACGAGCTGGTCCGCGGGATCCATCGGATCCACGATGAGCTTGTTGATCTTTCGGCGATTCGAGCCCCACTGCTCTCGATCACTGCGAGCAAGGATGTGATCGCGCCCGCTAGCGCAACGCTCGCGCTTGCGGAGCTTGTTCAGAGCGACGATCGAACCCATCTGACCGCCGTGGGCGGTCACGTCTCAGCGCTTGTAAGCGCTCACGCGGCAAGGGATTTGTATCCTGCGCTGATCTCTTGGTGTGACAGAGTGACGCTATGCAACGACTAAATTCTGCTTATTTTTCAGCATATCGGCTCACGATGTGTCTATTTTGCGCTGCAACAATTTCGAGCTGCGCAGAAGAACGTGTCGACCCCTTCCGACGGGACGTACCGAACAACCCGCTGCCAGTGGATGCGATCGAGAGTGATGTGCCCACTGCCGAAAACGACGTACCAAACCCTGTCGATGATCGGCCTTCGATCGTTGATGGCGCGGTGCAATGCCGTGCCAACAATGACATGGTCCTTGATCGTGCAGAGCTCAGCTATGCGCTTGGGGTACAAGTTCTGTACGCAGTTAACGACGACAACATGCCGGTGAGCGGTATTCAGACTGCGGCGCGAGACACAGGGATGGGCTTGGTGTGGGACTTCTCGATGATGCTCCCCGGCGATCGTCGAGTGCTCGATCAGGTGATGGTCCCAACGGGTCAGTGGT
>JANNCG010000791.1:0-2737 GCA_031386385.1 Myxococcales bacterium | reverse complement strand
CAAGCAACCCGACAGCGACTACACGGACTTGGCGCTCGCCGCATTGGCACGATTGCATGCCCCCTTGACGCGCCCAGAGAGCCTTGATCGGGCGCAAGAGCTCAACGAGCGCGCGCGGTACCAGACCGTGATCGATGAGCTCACCGCGATGGGAGTCGGCGCGACCGACACAGAGTCTCGACGGCTGCATCTGTTGGGCCGTGCGTATTTTGGCGCACGAAGTCGCTATGCCGACGCGCACACTACCCTTGAGCAAGCGTCCCTTCGCATGGACAACCCCGAGCGCGACGAGGACGCGTTTATGGCCGCACGAGCGCTCGCTCGCGCAGATCGAGACGAAGAGGCTATTGTCGCCTATGATCGAGTCGCTCGCGCGATCGCTGGACGCTGGGGACACGAGGCCGCTTTTCGTGCTGCGTGGATTGTGTCGCGCGCGGGGCGTACCGACGACGCAGTGGCTAGATTTCGTGTGTACTTGCGAGACCGAACCGACGCGCTCCCTGCCCAGCGCGCTGAGGCCGCGTGGGAGCTAGGCTGGGTCCTCTTTCAAGCTCAGCGCTACGCAGAGGCAGTCGCGCCGTTGAATCAAGCCGCCGAATTAGCGATCAAATCCCTTGAAAAAGCGCGAGGCAAGTATTGGTCCGCCCTCGCCCTTGCGCGCGCCGGCGACCAAGAACACTCCGTGCAAGCGTGGCTCGCGTTGATCGCCGAGCGCCCACTCACGTACTACGCACTCTTGGCGCAAACACGCTTGACCGAGCGCAACATCCCCGTCCCACGAGTGGCGGCACCCATCGCTGCGCTGCCCGCTCCCGTGGTGCGATTTGCGCCCATTGTCCTTTGGCTTCGCTCGCTCGGATTTGATCGCGAAGCCATCGCGCGCATCGCAGGTCGCGAGGATGTTTTGCGCCGTGGGCTCCCCGAAAACCGCGCGGATGAAGCGCTGGCGGTGGGGTACTTGTCTCTTGGGTATGCACAGCGTGCGTATGCCATCGCACAGCGGCACGGGGATGATTTGGACCAACCACCGACGGCGCAGACGCGCTGGGTGTGGGACTGCGCTTATCCGCGACCGCACGCTGCGTGGGTCGAGGCGGCAGAGGACGCAAATGGGCTGCCCAGACATTACTTATTCGCTATTATGCGTCAAGAGAGCGCGTTTAATGGGAGGGATGTGTCCAATGCGCGGGCGATTGGGCTTTTGCAGATGATTCCGCCCACAACGCGAAGAGTGGCGCGCGAGTTGGGGATTGAGTTTAGAGAGGACTTTCTCTTCGATCCGGCGTTTAACATTCGCGTCGGTGGGCACTACATTGGGCGGTTGTATGCGCAGTATCAGGGCGTGTTGCAGCGCTCAATTGGCGCGTACAACGCTGGGCCCGGAGCGATGGGGCGATGGGTGCGAGAGCGGGGCGCAATGGAGTTGGATACTTTTGTTGAGATGATCCCCTTCGACGAGACGCGAATCTATGTGCGGCGGGTATTGCAAAATCTCGCGCGCTATCGATACCTGCACGGCAACAATGGGCAGGACACAGCCCTCCCTATTAGTATTAGTCCCGCGACGGGTGTGGTGACTCCGTTGGTGGACTACTAGCGAACCGGCCAGCGAGCGGGAGTCGCAGTTGTTAGGGGGGATGGCGGTTTGAGGAATTCCGCCATGGCGCGCCATGGCGGTTTTTAATGGGCCGCCAGGGGGGTGGCGCCGTCTGCGGCAAAAAGCCTGTGTTTTACGGCGCGGCGCGAATCACTGCGCTTGCAGTATCGATGGACTGACGTTTGCAACGTCCTTGATGTCGCTTCGAGCCACTCGTCCCAAATTGAACAATCCATGGTCATCGCCGCGATCCCACAATACAATGACGAACACAACGCCCCCACCATCACTCGCCATGCGACCCCTCTACGCAGACCCCAAAACGGACTTCGTCTTTAAACGAATCTTCGGCACCGAGGCGCACAAGCCGCTGCTGATTGCGTTGCTTAACGATTTGTTAGCGCGTGAAGGCAGCGCGCGAGTTAAGTCCGTGAGCTTTCTCAGAGAAGAGCAGCGTCCCGTGATCGAGACGATGAAGTTCACCATCGTGGATGTGAAGTGTGAAGACGAATCGGGCAGCATTTTTGTTGTCGAAATGCAGGTGCTTAACGTCGAGGGGTTTGAGAAACGGGTCGTTTATAACGCAAGCAAAGCGTACGTAAGCCAACTTGACGTGGGCAATAAATACCGCGAACTGCATGATGTGTATGCCGTCTCGATCTGCAACTTTGAGCTGTGGCCAGACAAAGAGGGAGAGCCGAAGGTTCCGTTGGTGTCGCGGTGGAGGATGCGTGAGACGAGCAACGGGCGCGAGGGGTTGTCGCAGGTGCAGTATGTGTTTGTTGAGCTGCCCAAGTTTGCGTTGACCGCTGTACCAACGACTCCCGTCGAAGAGTGGGCTTATGTCTTTCGTCATGCGGCGAAGCTCAAAAAAGTACCTACAGTGCTCCACGAAGACGCTACGATTGCGGCCCTCGATGTGGCAAGAGTCGCGACATTTACTGAGAGCGAGTGGGAGCAGTACGATAGCTATCGCATGGCTGAGATGACCGCGGAGGGCGTGATTGAGTTCGCCAAACGACGAGGCCGAGAAGAAGGCCGAGAAGAAGGCCGAGAAGAAGGCCGAGAAGAAGGCCGAGAAGAAGGCCGAGAAGAAGGCCGCGAAGAAGGCCGAGAAGAAGGCCGAGTCGAAGGCCGGAG
>JANNCG010000779.1:0-1672 GCA_031386385.1 Myxococcales bacterium | reverse complement strand
GACCGCTGCGCTGCCTCGCATGAGCGACCACGCGCGACCGCCACCGGGTGCGGGGAGTCGAACGGTTGCCGCGTCGATCCCGAGGGCGGACACGGTCTCTTCGATCAGATGTGCTGCTCGGGTGATCTCTTGCTGCACTTCGTCTTCTGTTTGGGACATAGATTGTTGAGCGTGATTCGGCACGCAGTCACCCGGTTCTGTCAAGCGGCGATTGTACGGGGATTGTGGAAGGGGCTATACCCCATGGGTCATGCCCACCATTCGCATTCTGGTTCGATACGACGGCACTCACCTGTCTGGCTGGCAGCGGCAACGCGGTGTTCGAACGGTGCAGCATGAGCTTGAGACGGCCGCCACGGCGATGGCAGGGACACCTGTGCGAATCCATGGTGCGGGGCGCACCGACGCCGGCGTTCACGCGCTGGCCCAGGTGGCGTCGTTTGTGACCGAGTCGAGCATCCCCCCGAAGGGCTGGCGCCTTGGGCTCAACACCAAGCTTCCACCGGATGTGTCCGTGATCGACGCACGCGTCGTGCAAGACGGCTATGATCCCCGCCGCGCGTCCGCAGGAAAGCGCTATCGGTACCTGGTTTCGACCCACAGGACTCGGGATCCACTGGTGCGCGATCGGGCGTGGCACGTGTACGACCCGCTGGACATTGAGCGCATGCAGCGCGAGGCCGAGCGGTTGTTGGGAGAGCACGATTTTGCTGGTTTTCGAGCGGCAGATTGCGAACGGACGAGCACTGTGCGGCACCTGTTTCGGATGCAGTGGATTGAGCAGTATGCGGGCAACGCTCACTTGTTGGCTCTGGAGGTCGAAGGCACGGCCTTTCTCAAAAACATGGTGCGAATCATCGTGGGGACGCTCGTCGATGTGGGCCGCAATCGGCGCCCGCTCGACACCATCGCGAAACTTCTTGAAACAAAAAATAGAACGCTCGGCGGAATCACCGCCCCACCTCAAGGATTGTACCTTGACGAAGTGTGGCAGCAACCACACTGGCTCACGACGGATCCGGACGAAGTGCTCAGGCCTCGCCCTGAGTATGCTGAAAAAATACTCGCCAAGTATGCTCTCGCGGATCTGCCGCTTGACGAAGAGCCCACGCAACTCGATGAAAGCGAAGTCTAATCCGTGCGCTCTCTTGTTCCCAGACGATCCCAACTTACGGCGGCACTCATCGCCGCAGCGCTATCGCTCTCAGGAGCCTTCTGTTCGGCACAGAGCGCCCCGAGCTGCACGGTCGTTGTCGCGAGCACACGAGAGCTTGCGATGATGTTTGCCGGCGCGCTTACGCCCCACGTGCAGAGCCCTCAGACCGTGCGGACACTGAGTGATGATGGGATGCCCGCCACTCAGACCGCAGGGGATGCGGGCGTGGCCGACAGTGGGCGCGCAGACGGTGGCGTGCTCGGTGGTATCAACGATTGGCGTCAGCGCCTGAGGATCGCAGCGCCAGAGATGGCCTTGCTCGCCACGTTGAGCGAGCAAACGGGTTGCACCACGGTGATCCTAGCTGTGTCGGGCGAATCAGTCCCTGCTTGGCAGGCTCGACGGTATCGCGCCGAGTCCCGAGCGCTTGATCCGGTCATTGATTTTCCCTACTGGAGCGGGTTGAACGCTGCGGTTGTGGCGCTTCTGGTGGCCCCAACCCCGACAACAGCCACC
>JANNCG010000770.1:0-2509 GCA_031386385.1 Myxococcales bacterium | reverse complement strand
GCCAGGTCCATGGCTCGACGAGGTCCTCCGAGCGTTGCCGGCGCTCGCCTCAACGTCTTGGGCGAGGCTTCCTCCGCGTGTGAGGCGGCACGTACGTTCCATCCTTGCGTCGGTGCCCCTTCACGTGTACGACGCCAGACGAACTGGGCGGTGTCACCGCTCCGCTCGTCGTGCCCAGAGGGTTGCCGGTGAGCGTGCTGTGGAGCACCCAGTTTTTGTTGTCGTTGGACTGGTAGATTCTGATACTCACCTTCGCCGTCGTCGCGCTGATCCGCGAACTGTGTGCATGAATCGCGAGCACCTCCGCCGAGCCGAGCATGTCGTTAAACGACGAGTCGGTGAATTGCTCGGTGCTGTATGCGGTATCTTTGAACACTTGCCGATTGAATAATTTCATGGTTTTTTCCTTCTGAATAGTCGCGCACCCTTTTGGATGCGCATTTGTTTTGTGCCGAACCATCTGCCTACACGTCGCTCTTTCGACTCACGCGACAACCCGCACTGCGCCCGACACGCGTGACTCGTCCTCCGATTGAAATCGTCGGATCACCACGCGCTTCGGACACAACCGGCTCGACCGCTTGTGCCTGGGACACAGTGTTTCGACACACAAACGCCACTCTCGTGACCCGTGCATCGCAACACTTGCTCGAATGAAGAATCGAAAAACTTCGCTACGACAGACGACGAACCCCTTTGGTTCGTCTAAGTGAAGAAATTGTTTCACGAATCAAAAAAAAACAATCAATTGTTGCATTGTGACGATTTGGTGTTTTCGCTGCAAATTCACAATGATTGTCGCATCCGCCAACGCTTTCTATCTTTCGCGCGGAGACATTTCTCAGACATTTCTCCGTGCCCTTCAGGTCGTCGTCTCCACACAGAACAAGCCTCTTGTTGCAATCGGCGCGGCAGCAAGCAACCGCGCAAAAGCCTTCGCGCTGCTGGGTGAACGAACGAACTCAAAGTGCGCACAGGAAACCCCTCGTCATTGTCAATCCTCGCGGATGGTGTGAGAAGCTGTATGGGTACAGCGAAGGATGCGTGTGAGGCTTCGCTTCTCGGAGATCATTCGAATAACTTTTGTTGATCCACCACAGACAGTAGCGCCGCAAGAGCATCACCCCCCAACCCCGAGGAATGACAATGACGAGGGGATTTCCTGAGCGCTATGCGCGAAGGTTTGTGCGCCGCTGTCTTGCTGCGGCGAGTCGCACTGGGGCCATGCTCTAAAAAAATTGCTCTAACATTCGAAGCCTACCGCCCGTTGCCACCCCATCATCCCTCCCGATTCGCGCCGTATCTAAGCTACATTCGTCGCAACCATGCGCACCCACTCTCAACACTACATTGACGGCACCTTCTGCGACCCCTCAGAGAAGTTAGATCCCATCACCGTTTTTGATGCATCGACCGAAGAGCCCATCGCGACGATCGCAGTCTCAACCGTTCAGGATGCTGCGCGCGCGGTGTTATCTGCACAACGCGCGTTGGCTGAGTGGTCCCAAACCCCACCTCACGTGCGTCGCGATCTGCTGCGCAAAATACACGACGGTCTACACGCGCGCCGCGAAGAGATGGCGCAAACCATCGCCGCGGAGGTTGGGACGCCCATCACGCGCTCGCGGGCCATTCAAGTCGGCTTAGCGCTCAGTGGACTGAAGGGCTACGCAGATCTGCTCGACACGTTTGTGTTTGAGCATGAGGCCGGGACCGCGGTTGTCTTGAAAGAGCCCGTCGGCGCGATCGCTGCCATCACCCCGTGGAACTACCCCCTGCACCAAATTGTCTGCAAGCTCGGGGCTGCCCTCGCGGCAAGCTGTACGATTGTCCTGAAGCCCTCAGAGATCGCGCCACTCAACGCGTTGATGCTCGCTGAGATCATCCACGAAGCAGGGTTGCCTCGCGGTGTGTTCAATCTCATCAACGGAACCGGCCCCACCATCGGCGAGGCCCTTTGCTCGCAGCCCGCCGTAGATATGATCTCGTTTACCGGGTCAACCCGTGCGGGCAAACGCGTGAGCGAGCTCGCGGCACAGGGTGTGAAGAAAGTAGCGCTTGAGCTTGGGGGCAAGGGACCCTTGATTGTGTTGCCCGATGCAGATTTTGCAAAAGCGATTCCGCGTGGCGTGGACCAGTGTTTTCTTAACTCTGGGCAGACATGCTCGGCGCTCACGCGGATGCTTGTCCCCCGCGAGCGACAGGATGAAGCCGTGCGCCTGGCGGTCGAGCACGCACAAAAACAACGCGTCGGAGTCGCCAGCGACGAGTCCATGCAGCTCGGCCCGTTGATCTCGCGCGCACAGTGGGAGCGTGTGCAAAAATTTGTCGCGCTTGGGATTGAGGCAGGCGCGAAGCTCGCGACCGGGGGTCTGCAAAAGCCAGACGGGCTTCACAAGGGACACTTCTGCAAGCCGACGATTTTCTATGACGTCGAGAACTCAATGACCATCGCGCAAGAAGAGATCTTCGGACCGTTGCTGTGCATCATCCCTTACGACTCGGTTGA
>JANNCG010000605.1:0-2525 GCA_031386385.1 Myxococcales bacterium | reverse complement strand
GCGCGTGAGAGCTCGCGTCCACCATCGTAGACGCGTCGCTGGCAGGAACATGAAACAACCAAGTGGGGCTCTGGGCTGTGGACTCAACGCCCCCACGCAAGCCACGAAGTCGCCAAAATACCGGTCGATTTGCTGGAAGATCCATCGTCGGTCTCGCGTTTGAGCCTGGTGATCGAAGTGTCTCGATGATCATCGAGCACGCGCGATCACGACAGAGCTCAACCACAGCACCGTCAAACCCCCCGGGCAAAGCCCAACGCAGTGTGGGCCGGCGAAGCGTGACGTCGCCGAGTGACAACGGCGCAATGGGACGCGGCGAGGGGTCTTGCACGCACTGCCCGCCGATCAACGAATAGCCCAGTGCACACGGGCCGTCCGTTGGCGCCCCGCCGTCCGTTGGCGCGCCTCCATCTGTTGGCGCGCCTCCATCCGAGCGCGGTCTCAGATACAAACAACTTGCGGCTATTGGGAGTGTGCAAAAAAGAAAGAATCGCGCAATCGGGTTATGCATCATGGATCAAAGCTCAAAACGCTCCGCCGCAGGTGACAACGGTCGCACCAAAGGATGGAACACATCGCACACGAGCCTCACGGCGCGAGCCAACACTGGGGATCACAAACAACGCGACCGAAGTCACTGCCAACGCTCCTGCGCCTACATACCCGATGGTCCGTAGTACATCCATGTCCAATGCCCGTTGTGCATCGTCGAGGCACCCAGGGGATGGTTGCTGGGGATCTGATCCGCAGATGGCGTCACTGTTCCATCGAAAGGCGGCGTTCATCATGAGGATCTGAGCGGTCACCGCAGTGATCGCAAAGGCCGCAGATCCGCCAGCAGAAACCCAGGCTAATGTGCGAAGCGTTGCGCTCGGCGCCCGGACTCGGCGCGGCGGTACCACCGTGATCGCCGCTGCCGAACTCATGGTCGAAGTTGCGACCGTCGTGCTCGTTGCCTGGACCGCGGCGACTCGCTCAAGTGTGACCTCTTCGTTGGCGGTGGCGCCTGCGCGAAGCTGTACCGTGCGTTCGACGTCGGCAAAGCCAGGCGCTCGGACAATAAACGTTACGCTCCCCGGCAGGACACGGAGGGCGCCGCCGACGGGACCTGCGGCGGCCCCATTGATATACACCTCCGCTTGTGGAGTTGAGCTTCGAACCTGAAGAATGGACACTCGCTGACCCGCGCGTGCTTGCTCAAGGATCGGAACTAAAACAAATCGGTTCTGCGAGATCCACGGATCGCTTTCGTGCGAGAGCGCCTCGACTAAGTGTGACTCGACTTCAGCAAACAACCCCAACGCTTGCTCGGCCAGGGCTTGTCGTGCGCGTGCTCGAGGCTCGGCGGTGCGGTTCCACAGGTGCTCAAAGAGCGCTCTGGCTTCTTCGTTGCGGTGCTGCGTCCGAAGCGCCATACCTTGGCGGTGCAGCGCCTCGTTGTTGGGCGCAGCCTGTGCCATCAACACCGTAGGACTCAGAATGCCAAGTGCGCAAACAACTGCAAATGTGCTAGTGAATCGCATTTTGTGCCTTAAATATTGGGCGTCGCGACGGACAGCGCCGTGGCTTCGCCGTGGCTGGGTGTCGTGTGCCCCGTATTGTGGTTGCCCTCGCGACCGGCTGTGGGCGCAAGCCGCGCATTTCCCCGGTCATGTTGGGCCTCACTTGATGGAACAACCCGAGGTTCGACTGCCACGCTCGGTCCCACACTTGACACTCCCGTCGATCCGTCTGCAACGTCGGTGCGCGCTGCTGGCGCTGCTGCCGCTTCGACCACCGCGAGCTGTCGATTGCTCGCCGTACTCTCAACGGCGGTGTTGGTAGTTCCTCGCGTGACGACAAGCGACGGTGGTGCGGCCGGACGAAGTTTGATCGTGGCGACGACCACTGCGAGCACGAGCAACGAAATCGCGAGCAGGATCTCTGTGCCGTGAGGGCGACGAATTGTTGCAACTGGTGCATCCATCATGGCTGACGCAGTCGGCGTCGCGACGTCGACAGCGGGTGCCGTCGATTCGCGTACTTCTGGAAGCACCGGAGTGGCAGCCTCTGCGCGTCCCGACACCTCGCTACTCGCCACGAGAGTGACATCGATGCCCACTTTGCTGGACGCATGGGTCGCGGTCGCTTGAGCGGGCTCTTTGGGAGCGCCCAGTGTCGCCACCGCCATCGGTTGCCCAAACTCTGTCCGCCACTGTTTTTGCACACCTGCATCAGCAAACGAGAGCAACGCTGCCCCAAACGCACGAACAGAAGAGTAGCGCTTTGCATGATCTTTGTTAAGCGCGACTAACAGGACCGATTCAAAGGCTGAGATGTCTTCGAACTGCTGCCCAAAAGGCGCGATCTCGTCCATTGATACGCGAAACATAATGTCCTGGGCGCTGTCTGCTTTGAAGGGTGAAATCCCTGTCACCAACCGGTAGATTATGATCGCGAGGGACCACTGATCGCTCGCGGTCTTGACCGAATTAGCGCTCTGCCACTGCTCTGGTGCCATGTACTCGGGCGTCCCCATGATCTCC
>JANNCG010000727.1:0-13842 GCA_031386385.1 Myxococcales bacterium | reverse complement strand
GACCACTCCGGGTCGCCGCTCAACGGGCTGCAAAAACAAAAGATCTTGAAAGCGCTGACCCCAGCCCTTGGACAACACGGGCCAATACACCGGCAGATATTCTGTCTCGGTCTTCTCTTGCCGACTCGGGACCTCTAAGTGCACGGGCCCGACAAAGCGCGCATCAGCGCCGAGCTTCGCGGTGCTCGCGGTGGCGGGGATGCCATCCAGCGCGACATGGAGAGCCTTCTGCCAAGCGGGGCCATGGTCGAGGTGCCAGCAGTTATTTTGCTGCAAAACACCGCGCCATTCGGCGAGCAGAGCGCGCGCTTCTGGGGCCAACGAGTGGCCAGAGATGCGGGTCTTCAGGGTGTTCCAGTAGGTAGGGATGCGGGGGGAGGCCCAAAAGAGGCACTCGGGATCGGTCCCGCCCACAAGCAGCGCCGTCCCTCGCGGACCCGCTACACGAAGATCACGTATGAGCGATATAAACCGGCACTCTTCGCGCAGGTCCGAGATCATACGTCCAAAGTTATCGAACAACGGCTGGCGCAAATCCACGGTCTCAATCGAGAGCTCGCCCAAGACTGTACCCAAGAGCAGAAGCTCCCAGCGCTCGAAGCTCTGTTGAATTTCGGTGTTGGTGCGCGCGATGTCTTCGGGACGACCACCGCTCTCAAGCTTTAAGAGCCCGAGGATGTGCGTCATCATTTCTGCCTGCGAAAACGGCGTCGGAAACGACTTTGCCCGCAAGTGCTGTGGCAACGGGGTCCAGCTCTCTTGCAAGCTCGCTACAACGTCAACGTGCTCAGAAGCGGGCTTTTGAATTTTTGGAAGAAGCACTCTCATGGCGGTTGTCCTTAGCTCTTCCTCAATACGTATAAAATCCCACGCTCAATCGCGTCGGCCATGGCGTAGTCCGGCGGCAACTTGGTGTTGAGCTCGATCTTTTTGTCATTCACAGGTTGGTACGCGTCGACGAGCACTTCGTTGAGCGCGAGTGGGTGATTCCACCGGCGGTGCCGCCAATCGGCGTAAAACTTCTTGGTCGCTGGATCCCCAGAGTTGCCCACTGGAACGCTCAGATCCAAGTCGCCAAAGATCGTCTCAAGCCACGCGGTGCAAAAGTACAACTGCCTGCCGCGATGGACCAACGCGTCAAGCACACGCTGCGCGTACATATCCACCTTCACGTTATGCTTCTTGGCTTCTTCGCGCATGAGACCACCCCAGGTGCTTTTTGAGCCTGAGTAGTCAAAGCCCACAAAGTCACTGCGGCGATCGAGAAAGCTCGCGTACAATTGCTGCAGTAAAATGGCTTCTTGCCACCGGGCAGCCAGGGTCGCCGAGCGCGAGGGTGGGTTCTCGGGTTTGTTCCACTCTTGGCGCAAAATCCAGAGGCCTTGGGGGTCCGCGTCGTCGTGTGCGAGCGAGTAGCACTTGTTGCCTTGCTGCTGATCCGTCTTGCGCGGCAACATCTCTAACCCATACGCCGCCAACAACGGAAACACGTTCATCGTCTCGGCATTGCCTGGATTTGCAGGCCGCAGCGACAGCAGCGGGCTCGCTCCGGGGTCGTCCGGCGCGCCCACAAGCAGCGAAGCCGCCAGGTTTGCCTTGGTGTGCTTGAAAAAATACTGAAGCCCATGACCCTCACTCGCGAGCAAAGTCTCTGGCGTCACCGTGAGCCCTTGCACGGGCGGAAGCGAAAACCACCGCAACAAAAACGAGCCATACATCTGCGCGCGGACCTTTGCGTCCACCTCGCGATGAATCAGCTTCACGAGCTGGTGCAAAATACCCGCGCCCGTTCCGCCAAGAAAACTGCCCACAACAAAGATTCGGTTCGCGCCGCGCGCCACTTCGAAAAGGGGCTTCATGATCTTGTTGCGCGAGCTGGCAAACACAGCGCTGCCCACTGCGGGGTTGCCGAACATTCCACGGCCAACATCAAGCCCGCCGCGAGCCGAGGCACCGCTGCCGCCTGCCTCTTCGTCATAAAAAAGCTCAAAGAGCTCTTCTTCTAATGGATGGTCTTGGTCGACAAAGAGCGAGCGAAACTGCGTCG
This sequence comes from Myxococcales bacterium, assembly GCA_031386385.1. Lineage (GTDB taxonomy): Bacteria > Myxococcota_A > Polyangia > Polyangiales > JANNCG01. The sequence continues at coordinate 11,795 of JANNCG010000727.1, read as the reverse complement.
TCCCTCGATCAATATCAAACGGCGGAACCACCGTCGCACCGCCATCAAATGGGTGCGGGGCGCCAGCGCTCGCAGTACCACCAAAAGACTCAAGGGAGGCCGCCAAGGCGCTTCGGTCTGCGTCCACAATAAACGCTCGCGGAGCTTGAAGCGCACCAATACGGGCGAGTCGCGCCACTGCCAACGCGGTGTGTTGACCGCTGCCACCAACGGCAATCAGAAGATCACTCATGGATTATGTCCTATTGATCACAAAACATCCCAACGCAGTGAGCACACTGGTCGGAAGCAGACCGAGCACGAGCCCGCGCGCCACGTTGGCTTCTTGCAACAAGACATACCGACGATAGTCGACTGAGTTAAGACAGCGCACCAGATCGTCCGCGCGGGCGGGGTCAAAACCCAACAACAGTGCGCCAACGATTCCGGCAAATAGGACCGCAGTGATCATGCGGATCGAGAAGGTCCCGATCAGCTTGCGTCGCATGATAAAAAACGTGAGCAACCCCACAACGAGCGCACCAGCATCGTAGCCACCAGCAGCAATCAACATGTTGCGGTTGGCCGCTTCACACAGCTGCTGATTGACCTCAAGGGTCCCTGTGGTTGCATTGTCCGTGGGTGTAGCCACCGGAACAGGCTCAGTGGTCCCTGTCGTAGACGTCCCTGTCTGCCCCGTCGTTGTCGGGGGCGTTTGGGTATTCTCTGTTGGCTGCGGATCAGTCTGTCCCGTCCGCGGCTGCAAAAACACTGGAAACCGATAGCTCATCGCGACTCGCACTCCATCCAGTCAACAGCTCGTTATGCGAAAACTACACAAAATCGTGAGCCCCTATTGAGTGGATGGCGCGGAGGGTACTACTTTTGGCAAGGCATTTCCAAGCCCAATGTCACCGCACCGACACACACAAAAGAGTAGAGTCGTTGTCACATGATTGCCTCTCAACGACCGCGAGTGATGATCGTCGAAGACGAAGTCGACCTCGCGCGGGTGATAGAGTTCAAACTCCAACAAAACTCCATTGACACGATCTCATTTACTCGCTGCAAAGACGCCCTCGAAGCCGCCATCGCAGAGCCACCAGACCTGATGCTCTTGGATCTGATGCTCCCCGATGGCTCGGGGATCGATCTCTGCAGGACGCTTAAAACAGGGCCCAAGACCAAGCATATTCCTGTGGTGATGGTGACAGCCAAGGGCGAAGAGCAAGACCGGGTGATGGGGCTTGAGACCGGTGCCGACGACTACGTGGTGAAGCCCTTTAGTGTACGCGAGCTCGTCTTACGTGTGAAAGCCATCCTGCGACGCAGCGAGCCCGAGAGCCCCGCAGAAAACATCTGGACCTTTGGCATCCTGCGCATTGACCACGGGGCACACAGAGTATTTGTAAGCGATGTGGAGGTCTTGCTGACCGCGCTTGAGTTCAAATTGCTCACAACGCTGGTGCAGCGAAAGAATCGCGTTCAGGCCAGGGATGTTCTTTTAGAAGATGTCTGGGGTCTGCGGCTGCAAGTCGAGACACGCACAGTGGACACTCACATCAAGCGATTGCGCGAGAAGCTTGGGGGCGGAGGCGACTATATCCACACCGTTCGGGGCGTTGGTTATCGCTTTGCAGAGCACCCTGGTGATATCGAAGCGTAGCTAAAATCACATGCAATCGCGTATTTCACTGGGCATCCGAGGGCGCCTTTTTTTAGTCTCGATTGTCCTCATCTCTGTTGGGCTCTTTGGTGCCTACGAGTACGCCTCCCGCGCGCTTGACCGGGACATTTCGCAGCGAAACGAGCACGATTTGCTTCTTCGCGCCAAGACTGTGACCAGCGCTCTCGCAGCCCTCTCGACCCGAGCCACCGACGCGTGCCCAATGCTCAATGGGCTCGCACAGGCCTCTGAGACTCGAGTGACCCTCATTGACCCAAGGGGCGTTGTTCGCTGTGAGTCTGCAGTACGAGCCGACGCGATCGCGGGGATGCAAAACCACAACGACCGCGAAGAAGTTCGGATCGCGCGAGTTCATGGCTCGGGCAACGCCACGCGGCTGAGCCCCACAACGAATAAAACCCTGGTATATTTCGCGCAGAGTCTGCAGCGGGATGATGGACAGTGGGTCGTCCGAGTCGCGGTCGAGCGGGCTGTTTTTACCGCAGAACAACAAACGCTCAAGGCCATCTTGGGGCTCGCGGCGTTGCTTGGTTTGCTCGTTGCTGCGGTGATGTCCTCTCTCGCAGCACAGTTGGTGACAGCCCCGGTAAGATCGCTCACATCTACAGCACGTGCGATGGTGCTGGATCACAACGTACGAGCGCGCTCAACGGCGACAGACGAGGTTGGCCAGCTGGCAAACACCCTTGATGAACTCACGGACAACCTTGTCCGCTCGCTTGCGTCGCTAAAAATTGAGCGCGACCGTTTTGCGATGATCCTTGAGAGCATGGTTGAGGGTGTCTTGGTCACCAACGCCAAAGGAGACATCTTGATCGCAAACCGCGCGGTGCGCGAAATGGTAGGCGAAAAGCAGCGCCAATCCTTGACAGAGAAGAAGCTCGCGTTGCTTAACATCGCAGAGCTGCAGCAGGCGATCGCCACAGCGAGTGAGCGACAGAGCCGTGAGACTGTTGAGTTTAAGATTGAGCCCACGCGGACAAAGATTATCGCGGCCAACATCTCGCCCTTGTCGAGCAGCCATGGAGAAGAGGGCGGCTGTATCGCGGTGCTCTCGGATGTCACAGAGCTGCGAAGGCTCGAGACCATGCGGCGAGATTTTGTAGCCAACGTCTCACACGAACTTCGTACCCCCATCGCCGCGATTCGCGCGGCAACAGAGACGCTACAAGATGGAGGGCTTGATGATCCAAAAATTTCACACGAGTTTATGGACATCATTGACCGGCACGCGGACCGCCTGCGCCGGATTGTTGAGGACCTGTTAGAGCTGTCGCGAATTGAGGCTAATCAGCGCAAATTAAACCCCGAAGCGCTGCAGGCACGCGCGGTCTGCGAGCACACAATCGAGCTGTTTTCGCTGGCTGCGAAGAACAAAAAGATCTCGCTCACACTCGCTCCCGATTCAGCCAACCCCATCGTGGCGATGGATCGAAGTGCGATTGAACACGTGCTCGGCAACCTTGTCGATAACGCGCTGAAGTATGCGCCAGAGGGCTCGGCGGTGACGCTCAGAGTGCTTGAGCTAAGCAACAAGACGCGCTTGGTTGTCGAAGACAATGGGCATGGGATTGAGGCCCGTCACCTGCCACGGTTGTTTGAGCGCTTCTATCGCGTGGACACCAGTCGTTCGCGAGATTTAGGTGGAACGGGCCTGGGCCTCGCGATCGTAAAGCACACCGTCGAGATCATGGGCGGATCGGTCTCAGTGGTGAGCGAGCTCGGCGTTGGATCCAAGTTTTACCTGGATTTTTACAGGCAAGTCTCTGATCGTCCGCCGCTGCTGCTGCCCTCTTCGTAGAGCCAGAATTTCTAGAGCCTGAAAAGGCCGTGCGGTTCAACCTATGATCAGACGTTTGCCCCGAGGGCTCGCTCATCGCTCTCTTGCGTTGCGTCGCTCTCGCCGGGGCCGGCAATGGGCAACTGCACGGTAAACCTGGTGCCCTGGTTTGAGCTCTCAAAGAGCAGTGACCCTCCATGCTCATTCACAATTCGCCAAGCGATGGCGAGGCCAAGGCCGGTACCGCCGGTGCCGCGTCGGGTGGAGACGTAGGGCTCGAACAGTCGTTCGCGAACAGCGTCGTCAACACCCCCTCCGTTGTCTTCGACATCGATCACAACCATAGCTAAATCCGCAATCAATCGTGCGCTTACATGCACGGCTGCAGGACCTTGCTGGGGGTGGTTGCTTGCTCGCTCGCTCGCAGCGAGGACCGCGTTTTGGACGAGGTTCATCAGAACCTGCAGGATCTGTTCACGATCTGCGCGGATGCTCTTGACGTGCTCGTCGACTTCGCCTGTCACCTCGGCGTCTGCCTGCGCATGCATCGAGACGACGTACTCAATCACCGCATGAACCTCCATTGGCATGGGTCTTGGTCGCGGGGCTCGGGCAAAGCGCGAGAAGCTCTCGACCAAGCGACGAAGGCGGTTGACCTCTTCTAAAACAATGACTGTTTGCTCTTCAAAAATCAGATCAAACTCTGGAAGATTTCTCTCTTTTGCCTTACGAAGCATCTCAACGCCCATCTGAATGGGGGTCAGGGGATTTTTAATTTCGTGGGCCATTTGCCTGGCAATATCGCGCCATACCGCGATCCGCTCGGACTTGCGGAGCTTGGCTTCAGCCGCATCGAGCTCGCGCGCCATGCGATTAAAGGCGAAGACCAATCGCCCCGCCTCGCCGCCTGCTTCGGTGTCAATACGAACAGAGCGAGTGCCCGCAGCGATGCGATCGGCCGCTTCCATCGCAGCGCGAATGGGCTTGCCAATTTGCGGAGAAAACAAAATAGAGGCAAAGGTTGCAAAGACGCCTCCGAGCATTCCAGCGACGAAGAACACCACCAAGACGGACTCAAACGCGGTGCTGCTTCCAAGCACCCACCAAGCGCCAAAGGCTCCAACAAGCGTTGGGATCAACACACTCCCCCACAAAGCCAGTACCAATTGCGAGCGCAGATTCATCAAGAGCGAGAGTCACGCATTTGGCGACTCATACGCAACGCTCTCAGCGACGGATTTTCAGCGATACACAACCGTTGTGCGGACCACTGGCTGTGCCACTGGCTGCGCGACATACACCGGCTGCGCGGGTTGTGCGACGTACACAACACGGGGCGCTGGGCGGGTGTAATACACGCGAGGTGCCGGCTGGTAGTAGTAGCCAGGTTGCGAACGGACGATGCAGCCGCTCAGCGAAACAAGGGCCACAACCGCAAATGAACTGACCAATTTAGCAAGACGCATGACGCTCAATCCTTCGTATTAATGAGGGTACCGAGAGATCATACCGTGTCGATGGCGAAAATCTTCCCCAATCACAAAAAAATCTGTGCTACTCGCCCGCCGAGAGCAAGTCCGCCAGCTTACGAGCAAACGTATCGCGCAACAGCTCATCCACCGCGTCGGCCGTGTCGAGCGCGATCGCTCGGGAGGCGACCTCGCGGGCTTCGCGCAGAGAGATTCGCGACAGGGCGGCTTTCACCGCTGGGACTGCGTGAGGGTCCACCGAGAGTTCACCCACCCCCAGACCGATGAGCAGCGGGGCCGCGAGAAGATCCGACGCGAGCGCACCACACAAAGCGCAGGGGATCGCCGCTTCGCGCGCGGCTTTGGCGGTCAGTGAAATCGCACGTAGAATGGATGGATCGAGAGGGCGAGCGAGGTGCGCGACGTTCTCGTTGCCGCGATCGACGGCGAGGGCGTATTGGACTAGGTCGTTGGTTCCGATAGAGAAAAAGGCGCTCTCTTTTGCGAGGAGGTCTGCGACGAACACCGCGCTCGGCGTCTCAACCATAATCCCCAACGGAACATCTGGAACCACCATCCCTCGCGCCACCAACTCAGCGCGCGACAGGTCCACTTCGGCCTTTGCCGCACGAAGCTCAGACACCGTCGCCACCATCGGAATCATAATCCGCACAGGCCCATGCACCGCGGCTCGAAGCATCGCGCGCAGCTGTGCGCGAAACACCTCTTTCTCGCGAAGCGCTAGGCGAACCGCACGCAATCCGAGCGCGGGGTTCATCTCTTTGGGCATGCGAAACACCGTCGAGAATTTATCTCCACCGATGTCAAAAGTACGCAGAGTGACAGACCTCGGGGCCATCGCGGCGACCACCGATCGATACACGTCGTACTGCTCGTCCTCGGTCGGAGGCGTACGTCGGTCGATGTATAAAAACTCCGTGCGGTACAGCCCGATCCCCTCGGCTCCGTGCTCGCGCGCGACCGCCGCTTCGCTCGGGAGCTCAATGTTGGCCCTTAGGGCGACGGTGGTTCCGCACTGCATACTCGCAGGCTGATCGCGTTTGTCCTCAAGCGAACGGACAAACACCGAGTACCTTCGTCTACGATCTTCGGCCGCAACAATTTGCCCCGCAGTCGGCCTCAAAATGACAACCCCACGCAGACCGTCCACAATGACACGGTCCCCGTCGGCCAAATATTTGGTCCCGTCGTGCACACCCACGACTGCGGGCAATTGCAACGCGCGCGCCAAAATCGCGGTGTGCGAGGTCGCGCTTCCGACATCGGTCACAAACGCAGCGACACCCTTGGCACCCAGCTGTGCGGTATCCGCAGGTGACAAATCATGCGCCACCAAGATCGTCGGCTCCGCCGAGTCTGCCGCCTTCGGAACCTCTTGCCCCTGCCCCATCAATTGCCGCAGCACACGCTCGCCGACAAAATCCACGTCGCTTCTACGCTCGCGAAAATAGTCATCCGAAGCACGATCAAACAGCTCTTTGATCTTCTCGACCGAACGACGCAGTCCCCACTCTGCGTTCACCCGCTCGTTGCGAATCGCCGACTCGGCTTCATCCACAAGCAGCTCATCATCAAGCATGAGCAAGTGCGCGTCGAGAATCAATCCGTGATCTTGTGCATGCTCGGGCAGCGTGGCTTTAATGGCGTTGAGCTGTCCTCGCGCGGCTTCAATGGCACCGCGCAGACGATTGACCTCTGCGTGCACTTCACTCTCTTCAATGTGCCTTCGCGCAACGGTTACGCGACGGCGGTCAAAGAGCAACACACGGCCCACGACCACCCCAGGCGACGCCGCGGCGCCCACCAATCGCGTTGGAAGCTCATCAGGAAGCACTATGCGTTTTGAAGTTTCGTCGCCCAAACGATTCACCCGTCCGGAAAGTGCGAGCTCACCAGCTCACCGAGTTTTTTAAGACATTCGTCTGCATCGGGACCCACGGTCTTAATGGTGACTTCGGTCCCTTTCGAGGCCACCAAGAGCAGCAACCCGAGGACACTCTTTCCATTGCGAACTCCCTCAGAGTTCTCAACGGTGACCTCGCTTTTAAACGTCGCGGCGAGACGAACAAACCGGCCCCACGGTCGCGCGTGCATCCCACGCTCATTCACGATGGTAAAGGTGCCAATTGCTTCTGCCACGATACGCACGAGCCTACACCCAATTGGGTCTGAATGGCATCCAGAACGGCAAAACCTCGGACCATCAGCCAACACAGATCGCTCGGTGGTGCTTTAGATACCGATGCAACTGCGAGCAAATTCGCTGATCAAGTGCGGGCGGCGCGCCAGCAGAGACACACAGCACTCATCACAGCGGCGGTGCGTCTCGGACGCTTATAGGATTTTTGCCATGTTGCCGTGTGCATCCGGCGGCGCAGCAAGACAGTGCCGCAGCAGCCTTCGCGCGGAGCGCTCAGGAAAGAGCTCGATGAAAGGCCCGTGCGCGTGATCACGATAAGGCATATGGACAATGGCTAGCGGGCCATTGCAAGAGCGAGATTGATCTCTCGTGCGCGAGAGATTGAATCCGGTTGGCGAGAGATCGATTTCGCAACACAGCCAACAACCCCCCCCGTAATTGAGGCACATTCGCGAAGCCAGCAGCACGAGTTTGCGTCTCAGAGCGCTACATCAGTCAAGCGGACAGATGCGACCAACCTGCACCGTCGATGGTGGGTTGTAAGAGAAGGCATCAGGCATTGGCGGTGGGTTCGGGTCCGGTGCACAGCCGGGGTGAATCGCTACGAGTTGCAGAACGCCATTTCGCATCTCCATTTGACGCGAGAACGTCGGCGATTCTCGGCTCAAACTGACTGCGGTGATCTCGAGCCAGTCCGTCGGGACCCATCCCAGAAAGCGAAACTCAAGACACTCGAAGCCTCGTGTCGTTCGTCGTCCTAGCAAGACTAACCCGTCGGCATCAGCATGGGGTGGGTTGCGTGTGAAGATGCTTGTATGACCAAGCTTCGGTGCAACGAACGGCCGCTCCTGCTGAAACGCTGTGAGCACACACCCCTGATACTCAGCAATATTTGCCGCTGATGGTTGTGAGTCAAAACTATTGCATCGGATGATGTCATTTTGTCCTTCCATAATGCGATCAACATTTGTCCAGATCGGGCAACGTAAAATCGGGACATCGTGTAATCCCGCAGGGCCATCGGGCACCACACTCGCGTCGAGCACGTCGATCGGCAGCGAGTGGATGTCCTGCACGTCCACTGCGTCACTCGCAGGCGGCGCAATTCTTGGCGTACAACCAACAAAACAGACATCTAACACAACAAGTATTTGATATATTTTCATAGCAATCGTCTCAGTCATTGGTTGTAAATAATATGTCGAAGGTATGCCTTCTCGGTAAAACTATAGCGATTTGCTGCAGCGCTTACGTACCAGTCAGCGACGGCGGTGGTCGGCGGAGCTGGATAGCCTGTATAAAATTCTGCGCTTGTCCAGCCATCGACCAAACGTCGTCGATAGCGACCAACGACCTGTGAGGCTTGCAGCGTAAACGCCCAGTGTGCCGCACCGCCCATCACATTCATGATGGGCCCTCCTCGTAGTTGCTCCTCTTCGGCGGATGTCATGATGACATCCCCCAAAAAGACACCGGTGTCCGCAATGTACCGGTTTTGACCGGCACTCCACCGAATCCACATCGTTCGCTGATCGTTTATGTCGATGTCCCACCAGCTTAGAAGGGCGCGATCATCGTTCCAGTTCATTGAGTCAAAGCTCAGCGAAGGTGGGGAGGATGTGCGAAGCAACGGAGCATCAAGACCCGTCATCTGAGTTGGAAATGTCCAGCTCGACCCTAAAGATGTTATTCGCGATATAGTTCCCAGACGTTCTTCGTGATCTGCGTACGCGATCACGAATCTGCTCTTGGTAAGATCAAAAGCACAACTGATGCCGGTTCTGGTGCGGAGAACATCGATGCCAGTCCAAATAGAGTCCGGATACGACCAAGTGGAGCCCCCGTCATGTGACTCGACGAACATGATCGGACGCGATCCTTCGATATTTAGCGAACCGTCGCTAACTGGAGTCTCGGTGCTTGTTGCCCACGCGACGAGCATGTCATAATTCACTGTATTGGTCGCGACACAAGCTCGGTGAAAAGTCGTCGGATGCGCGCCCTGCCCAAGCTGGCGCAATTGCGTCCAATTGCTCCCGTTGTGCTGATCAAACCAAACCGCGACGCCAAGATCTGTGAATACCCTTGAGTAGGTGTAGCCCGGCCCACCCGGTGCAATGGCTGCCGTGTGATTTGCCCCGCCGCTAAAGAGCGTGCCACCGTATTGAATCACGCTCTCGTCTGATTAAAGGACATCATGCGAGGCTCCGACTGGTTGGTGCGGGAAAAATTGGGTCGCAATCCCACCAATATCGCTATTCCACAAGTGACGATTGAAGAGTTGCCACCATGTGGTTGTTGCGGTAAGCACTGACTCGACTGGGTGATTGGGCTCGTTTCGAAAAAAGTGCGTCATTTCATGGAGAAGCGTGCCGCGAAAATCTCGACAGAAAGCGCTGTCTGGAAACCGCCACGTCGTCCCACCGGCGTTTGAATTAAACGCCCATGGCTCGTTTGGATTCAGTTCGAGCATTCCAGCCGATCCGTGATTTGGAGGCCACATGTTGGCACAGTTGCCTGGGCTATTGATCAAACCAGGATTCCACCACACTTGGATCATGTCGTTCGGCCGGTTCGGGAGGAGCGCGTTTGAAATCCCGATCCAATCAAACTTCACCGAGCCATAAGAATGCGCCTCCCACTCGCGTGCGACCTGTAAGATTTGCCTCGTCATTTGCAGGTTATTTGTACAGCAAGCTGGAGCGTTGGTTGGAATATAGGTGAGCTTGATGATGACTGCGTCCGCCGCACGCGGCATCGCCAGCACCACGACCACAATCAACGCTCTGAGCACCGACCACTTCTCGGGCAACAACTTTTCAACGATACTCACTGGCCACCTCGATTCGCCGCGATGCGACACTGGTTCATCACCGCAGCCGCCGTTGCCAGTCGTGGATGATCCAGCGCATCCTCAAGAAGCAGCCCATCCTCAACGTCGAGCGACGCCATCAACAACCACTGCCCGCGAGCTGTTTGGTCCGGCGCAAGTACCAAGATCCTCTCGCGCCCATCAGCGACAACCGCGTGATTTGGCCGACCATCCAACGGGTTGCTCTCGGTGCGAGTCAACGCGTTGTCGTCTGTTTGGCTAAACTTCTCGTCCCAGTGATTCACGATCAGATTGCGCTCTGGGAGGCTTGAGCCTCCGCCACAAACGGCGGTTGGGATGATCTCAAATTGCCAGGTTCGAATCAAAGTACTTGGCATGTGAAGCCCCGGCGCCGGGATTCGTAGTTCGCGTCTCGCCGGTGTGCTCGCGATCCGTCCATGCACAACCATCCAGCCCATCCCCAGCGTTGTGGCGAGGTTTGCGAAGTGGTTGAGATTGAGATTGCACGGTGTAGATCCGCGTGGATCCGGCGGTGGAGGATTGGGATTGACCAGTGGCCGATCAGGAATCGGCCTTGGCAACCTGGGAACAAACTCTTCCATCGCAAACGCTCGGCGCACAACTCTCGGTGCATCTGCGCCTGCGTCTGCGAATCGCGCTGGTGCCTCTGAAATTCCTTGGCTTAGCTGAGACACGTCTCCCTGGGAGCAAGCAGAAAGAAAACCAGCTATCCCCACGATGGCAGTGAGTGCACACGATCGAGCGAATTTCGAATCATGTGCTTCGGGTTGGGGGGTTGGGGGGTTGGGGGGTTGTAGCCCACAACGCTTGCAAATTTGCTATCATTTTTAAATTCACCGCGTTTTCTTTCTAACAGTTTGTGTGCGTCAACCCCAAACAACTCAACATCGCGATGTTGACTGCCTGTTGTTGAGTGATCCTTCGCTGTCTGAAGCGAAGGGTGTTTTTAATCCGCACACAAATGGTCCCCGTCATTGGCGAAGAAGTCAAGCCAACCCAAGTCTTTTGTCGATTAAGTCATCGTTCCGACTGAAATGACTGAGCAACTATCGCGCCCTCACATGCCCTTCGACACTGCCAATCAACGCGTGCATTCTTTGCGTAATTGGCCGTCGGTGAACCGCCCCGAGATTCGTCACGGTCCGTTAGGCTTCGTCGAATACTCGCTCGAGCTCCGCGAAGACGATGGCGCGATCGTGCCACTTCTCAAGTGTCTCGACGTCTGTGCACAATTCAACCGCGTCGTGATGAGTGACGTTAAAGCGCAGGGTAAGCACCCGATACAGCGCGCGTTTTGCTTGCTGAAGTGTGCCCTCGGCTTGTCCCTCGGCCCTTCCCTTGCGTTGTGCGGAGGACTCTAGCGCAGCGAGCGCCGGAGAGAGTTTAGCCCTGAGTATGTCAACGAGCAGCTCATCACGCAGAAGCTGTTTCACTAAATCGCTGGCGGTGAGCGATGTCGCAAAAACGGGATCTTCGATCACCGCGTCCGATGCAAGCGCTTGCCAGTCCTCTAGCGCGTGGTCGTATTCGCACAACACCGAGCGTTCGATATCCAGCAAAAACACGCGGCGACAGCCACGTTGCACGAGCTTTTCGGCCTTCCATCGGGCATCATTGCGCGTTTGAGAATCGGCGATCTCAAATGCCACTTCGGTCATTTGCAACCGGTTATCTGCGGTTCGGGCCCGCGCGACGACAGAGACATCGGGAGCAAAATCTGAGGTCTTGCTCGTTCGTGTGAGCATATCGACGGCTGTGGTGTACTCATCACGTACGACCGCGCTCACCACACTCGTGACGTGCGCGTGAGCCTTCGCGTGAGGATCGTTCGAAGGCGCCGTTTTATAGAGCACACCATCCCGCAT
>JANNCG010000712.1:0-5588 GCA_031386385.1 Myxococcales bacterium | reverse complement strand
CTTGAGCTTGATTTGGTGATCGGGAGCAATTGGCTGTTCACGCACCGATCCACTGGATTTGTCGCGGTAAAAACTCTTGAGGCAGAGCTGCGTCGCAACCCTCGCGCGCTGACCCGCGGCCCCGCGTACGTGGCCCACGCGTTGCTGGATAAGCTGACGGACACCTACCTGCCTATCGCTGAGTACATCGATGAGCAGGTCGATCTGATCGAGAAGACCGTGATCGATGACCCGAAGCCTGAGCTCTTAGAGACGATGTTTTCGCTCAAGCGCGCGGTGCAGTACATCCGGCGGCAGAGTGTGTACCAGAGAGATATTACACAAAGATTATCTCGTGGTGAGTTTGAGCAGATCCCCGAGGCGGCCCTGGCGTTTTATCGCGACCTGTACGATCAGTTTGTGCGCGTGACAGACATCGCCGAAGGCAACCGCGAAATGTTGGGCGTCGCGCTTCAGGTCCACTTCACGGTGACTGCCAACCGCACCAATGATGCGATGAAGGCGCTGACGATTATCTCTGGGTTGCTCATGCCCCAGACGGTGATCGCGGGGGTGTTTGGGATGAACTTTGAGAACATCCCGGGCTTGCATAGCCGTGTGGGATTCACCATCGCGATTGTGCTCATGCTCGCGACGTCTATCAGCTTTTATACGTACTTTAAGCGCAAGCGCTGGATCTGACCGGCGAGCTTACGGCTCAGTGATCACGCAACGAAAGCCCACGTCGGGGCGTGCTTCAACGGGGTTGAGCTCTCGTCGCGCGATGGTACGCAGGGCGCTCGCGGAGTCTGCAAAAGATCCACCGCGGACGACCCGTCGTGATCCTTCTGTGGGACCTACGGGGTTGCGCTCAAATCCCATCGGCGAGCTAACTCCGCCGCGATCCATCACCCACTCGGTCACGTTGCCCGAGAGGTCCAGCAGTCCAAAGGGGCTCTGTCCCGTCGACGACACGCCAACGGGACCCGGTCCTGCGCCACAGCCTTGCATCCTCGCGAGGACACAATCCGCAACACGATCACCCCACGGAAACATCCGTGAGTCGCTCCCACGTGCAGCAAACTCCCACTCGGCCTCGGTGGGCAATCGTGCCTGCTTCCAAGCGCAGTACGCTCGCGCCATGGTGTGCGTCACGTTGACTGCGGGATAGCGTCCGTCGGTGCCTGTAGCGCCATAGGGATCGCTAATGGATAGGCAAATTCCAGCGCGAACGCATGCGGTGTACTCAGTCATCGAGACCTCCGTGCGGTCCATCCAAAACGGCGCGATGCTTACAACACGCGCTGAGCCACGCGCGCCCATCTCAAAGATCCCACCGGGGACAAACCGCATGGTGGCTCGATTCGAGCGCGGTCGCAGCACAGCGGTCATCACATGAGGGACGCACTCTCCTCGACCTACTCGCTCGGTGTTCGCAGGGCACTGTTCGGCCCCAGTGCAACGTCGCTCGCGGGTGCTCCATGTCTGTCCAGTGAAGCAGCAGTGAACCCCATCGCCGGCGCGCTCCATCCCGCTCTCGCACTCACGAGGGACGCAGTTGGCAACTCCAGCATCACTGCGGCTTGCGCTCGGTGTGCTCGGTGTACTCGCGCGGCTTGCTCCTCCGGCGTCCCCACGGCTCGCCGTCACGGGGGCAACCCCATTCGAGGTGACAAATCCGGCGCCGCATTGAGTCACGGTCCCTTCGCATCGACCATTGCGCCAGCGCTGACCGGTGGGGCAGCAGTGACCTTCGCGATCAATAGGCGCCAGCTCATCGGGGCACTGGATCTCTGCTGGATCCATCCCCGTGTCGGCTGCCATCGCGTCCGTCGAAGGGGCGTCTGCAACGGAGGCATCCACGTGCGAGCCGTTGTGCGACGACTGTGCGTTGGCGTTGAGGCTTGAGGCAAGCTGTGCTGCGACAACAACGCTCACCGCCGAAGCGCACAGCACCAGTCGTCCAGAGAATCGCTGCGAAAAAGCTGCCACTAAACGTCCTTAACGACCAAGCAAATTGCGGGCGATCACGATGCGTTGGATCTGCGATGTGCCTTCATAAATCTGCAGAAGTTTTGCGTCGCGCATCAGTTTTTCGACTGGATACTCTTTGGTGTACCCATAGCCGCCAAAGATCTGCACAGCGTCGGTGGTCACCTGCATACATGAATCTGCACCGAAGGCTTTTGCATACGCTGAGATCACCGAATCCAGCTTGCCCGAGTCCACCGCACAAGCTGCTTTTTGCACAAGCAGTCGGGTGGCCTCGTACTTGATGGCCATCTCGGCCAACATAAACTGAATGGCTTGATGTTGTGCGATCGGGACGCCAAAGGTCTTTCGCTCAAGCGCGTATTTTTTGCTCTCTTCCATCGCGCGTCGCATCACGCCAGCGGTGGCTGCGGCGATCCAGGGACGCGAGCGATCAAAGGTCTTCATGGCGACCTTGAAGCCTTCGCCTTCGGCGCCGACGAGCGCGCTTCGGGGGACGCGCACTTCTTCAAACAACACGTCACAAGTGTTTGAGCAGCGCTGGCCCATTTTGTTTTCTTTTTTGCCGATTTTGATCCCCGGCGCGTTGGCATCGACGACAAAGCAGGTGATGCCTTTGTGCTTCAGCGCTTTGTCTTTGGTCGCGAGGACCGTGAACCAGTTGGCCACGCCACCGTTGGTAATCCAGCGTTTTTGCCCGGTGATCACAAACTCATCGCCGTGCGCTTCGTAGCGTGTGCTCATGCTCGCGACGTCCGAGCCGGCGTCGGGCTCAGAGCAGCAGTACGCTGCGTAGATGGGCTCGTTGATCAGGCGTCCGAGGTACTCTTTCTTTTGCGCGTCGGTGCCCGCGATGAGCAACGGCATACACCCGAGCATGTTGCCCGCGAGGGTGGTCTTCACACCAGAGCAGCCATAGGCGATCTCTTCGAGCAGCAAGCAGTGATCCAAACAAGACAGCCCCGCCCCACCAAACTCAACCGGAACCTCACAGTTCGTAAGCCCCAGCTCCCACGCCTCGCGAAAAATCTCTGTCGGAAAAGTCCCATGCTCATCAAGCTCTCCCGCCACAGGAATAATCTTCGCGCGGGTAAAGTCTCGGGCCGTTTTGACCAGTTGTTGTTGCTCTTCGGTGAGATCGAATCCAATCATGCTTGCGCATTACCATATCTTCGGGAAGAAAGTCCCGCGGGACAGCGTTTTCTTTGGTGTTGTTTTTCAAACTCGTCCACACTTTTTTTGACTGTGATTTTGCGTGATTCAATGAAGTTGTTTTCTGTCTTTTCTGCGGCAAGTACCGTCGCAAGTTTTTCTTTGCTTGCCTGTCAGGGATCAGCCCCTATAAGACCCGTGGGTCCCACCCCGGGGCCCTCTGTTGCGCCGAGCGCGCAGGCCTCCGCTGACACGTGGATCGTCAGCACTGCGGCGGACCCACAAGGCCGGGCCGAGCTTGCCTCGCTGACCCAGCGTCCGACGGTGTTTTTGCGCGATGGGAGCTTCGCGATGTTGTCTGAGCTTTCAAGCGATGGCGGGCTCACCGGGGCGGTTGCTTTTTTGGCCATCGGGCGCGACGGTCAGCTGCACTCAACGCTTGTTTCGACGGATAATCCCCAGGGAGAATGCGATCTTCACCTCTCGGGCGAGGGCGTGATTCGTGCGTGTCGAGTCGCTGAGGACGGCCCATACTCGGTTCGCTATGTCACGAGGCAAGGCGCGGTTGATTGGGGGACCGCTCCGGGACGCGTGGTGATCTCAGCGGCGGGTGACTCAATGGCGGTGGCAGGACGCTGTGATCCCTCAGAGAGCGACGACGGAGTGACCTTCTGTCAGTACTCGCGTGAGACGAGCCGGTGGAGCGAGTGGCGCGCAGAACGGCGCGGATTTTTGCTCGCTCAACGCGCACAGACGGCGCTCATCACAGAGCCCACCGAGGCGGGTCCCAAGCTGGTGATGTACGACATTTTGCAGGGGCACCGGACGCCCATTGAGTCCACCGATCCCACGCTCGAGCTTCGCGCTGCGGCGTTGACGGACCAAGACGATCGCGTGTTGGTGCTTGCGAGCCGGGCCCTTCGTGGGGGAGAGCATGAGGCGATGGTGGGGTTTGCGAGGCCGGGGGTTCCAGCGACGTTGCACGCGGTGGGGATTGATGCGGTGGACGTCGCGTTTGCCGACGAGCGCCGTGGCATCGCGATTGGTGTACATGCCGATGAGATTGCCATCACGAGTGACGGCGGACTTACGTGGACAAGGGTGCTTCCGTCGGGGCACCCAACACCGCAGAGTGTGTCATTTGTTGCTGCAAATGATCGACGATTTCGCGCTAGCACGCCCGCCGAGTTGCGCACTCGACGGCTGTATCCCGCAGGCACACTCGTGCACTGCAACGTGAGCGTGTGTGTGGCTGGACGGCTTGTGCATCGTTGGCAAGTTGAGTGATTTAACTTAGCGACCGTGGGCCATGAGCCAGTCGATCACCATCGTGCCCCACTCGGGTGCAAGCGCGGGTGCGTGACCGCCGTTTTCAATGCGCCAAAGCTCGGCGCTTCCGCCGGGACGGCACATGCTGTGCGCTGAGCGAATCGTCTCGGCCCCGGGCAACCCCGTGTCTACATCCAGCGCCGCGCCGTTGGGTGCGCGCATTCCGGTGCAACCATTGCGGGTCGCCCAGCGGCCAACGAGCGCCTCAGCGCCGGGATACAGCGCCACTCCGCCTGCCATGGCCCCCGCGTAGGGAATGGTCGGATCCGCAGTACCATGGACGGCCAATACGTTGACCGCGCGAGCGGGCTGACAGCGCATCACGTCTTGCCGATCAGAGCCCGCGAGGCTGATCACCGCGCTGATTTGATCGGACAATTCGCAGGCTAATTGCAAGGTCATAAAGCCACCGTTCGAGTGACCGACAACGAAGATCTTGTTCGGATCAATGTTGTATCGCCGACGCACATCGGTCAGGACCGCGCGCAGGTACGCAACATCGTCAACCATGATGCGGTTGAAGTTGCAGCAGACTTCGGTGGCGTTCCAAAAGCGCTTGCCGCTGGCGTCGAGTGTGCCGTCGGGCGTCGCGAGCGCGAAGTTGCGCGTAGAGACCAGGTTGCCCAGACCAAAGTACGAATCTTGGATCGCGCCAGTCACACCGTACCCGTGCAACAGCAGCACCAACGGGATGGGTTGTGTCGGGTCAAGCATCTCAGGCACCCGGACGCGAAACGGCCTGGCCACTACCAGTGGGTCGCGCTCAAGCGCCGCGTCGGCCACAACGGGAGCGTCCTCTACAACAACGGCGGAGTCAGTGCCGACACTGGGCGCATCGGTTGTGTTAAGCGCGCCGTCAACAGCGGATGGGGCAGGCGAGCAGTGCGCCGCGAGCAGAGAGAATGCAAGAAGCGAACAGAGGTAAGAGCGTGGGGTCATAGGGAGAGCAGCACATCATCATACTCATGGGCAGAACGCAATGAGGGGCGCGGTGGCGTTCAGTGTAAGGGCGATGAGGACCTAGCCTTCGCGCAAGAGCGATGAGGACTTAGCCTCCTCGCAAGGTGCGATGAGGACTTAGCCTCCTCGCAAGGTGCGATGAGGACAAGCCTCCTCGCATTGGCCTTCGCGCAGAG
>JANNCG010000705.1:0-3493 GCA_031386385.1 Myxococcales bacterium | reverse complement strand
TTTACCTGCAATTTGCCCGGCCAACTCTGCGAGCGGTCGCAGCAGGTCTGTGTCATAGTTGCTCGTCACGTCCTGCATCACGGCAGCGAGGCGCTCAAGGCCCATCCCTGTATCCACGCTCTGCTTCGGCAGCGGGGTCAGGGTGCCGTCAGCGCCGCGATCGAATTGCATGAAGACGTTGTTCCAGATCTCGACCCAACCAGCGCCGTCAGAGCCCGGCTCTTCGCCAAACGACTTCGGATCGAGCACGTCCTTGCCCATTGAGTAATGAATCTCGGTGCAGGGTCCACACGGTCCTGTGTCTCCCATACTCCAGAAGTTGTCCTTCTTACCGAGACCAAAAATTCGATCGTCGCCGAAGCCAGTGACTTCTTTCCAAATCGCGCGCGCTTCGTGGTCGCCCGGCAGATCATCTTCGCCTCCGAAGACTGAAATGACCAGTCGATTTGCTGGAATTTCGCAGACCTTCGTCAAAAACTCCCACGCGTACGCGATCGCGTCACGCTTGAAGTAGTCACCAAAAGAGAAGTTGCCTAGCATCTCGAAGAAGGTCTGGTGACGAGCGGTGCGGCCAACGTTTTCGAGGTCGTTGTGCTTGCCGGACATCCGGATGCATTTCTGCGCGCTTGTCGCGCGACTGTAGGGTCGCGGATCTTTTCCGGTAAAAACGTCTTTGAACTGCACCATTCCCGCGTTGGCAAACAGCAGCGTCGCGTCGCCCCGCGGAACCACCCCGCTTGAGCTCACAATCGTGTGGCCTTTTCCGGCAAAGAAGGACAAAAATGCGCTACGCAGCTCGTCTGCGGTTCGGGGCTTGCTCGTCATGGGTTCTATTACTCAGGACGTGAGTTAACCCGACCCGCCCCCTGACGCAATGGTGCGCTCGCGGCGGGGCTTACTTGTTTCCGGGTTCGATGAGCTGGGTTCGCTTGCCGGTTTTGTTAAATCGATTGGCGTAAACCATCCCGATCAGTGCAGACGCCACGAGCCCCGCGCCGCCCAAAATACTGACGACGACGGAGGGCAGAAACACCGCTGCCAACGTCGAGACAAGAACATACATCCCGATCGCAGGGAGCGCCTCTTTCCACGGTGCGGCGTAGAGCCAACCGATAGGACCAAAGACAAACGAAAGAGCTCCCGCAGCGAGGACACTTTTTTGATCCGCGGGCTGCTCTTCGCGGGCTCGGGGGATCAGCCAAGCGGGGGTTTTTACGGCAATTGCGGTATTTGCCTCGCGCTCTAACCGCTCGAGCGTCACCGCCTCGGCCAACGTGCGCGGCCCCAGCTGCGGGCGCTGCTCGCCGGGGATGAGCAAGAGCTCTTCGCCGTCGTTTTGTTCTGAAAGCACAATTCCACGCACAATGAGCACGTCGAGTGCGGGGTTCGCTTGTGTGGGCTCAACACCGAAGATCGCCTCTGCATAGGCAACGGCGTTGGTGCGCGTCATGGGAATCTTGGTTTTTGTCCACATCGCGCGGAGGATGGTCTTCAGGTCTTCTGTCACAAGCTGAATGCTAGCTGTCAAGCCCCGGCAATTCAAACAGCAGATGCGATTGAAAGCGGGGAATTGTGATTCAAACCCCGAAGATTCTGCGTCCAACGCGTAATGCACTACCGGGGATACGGGTCTTTATTGTACACATCGCGAACTCTCAAGGAGCAGCGATGAGCGGACACGAATTTGTGCTGGAAGAAGTGGTCAGAGTCCTCAACAGCGATGGGTCCGTTGATCCATTGACGGACCCTGGGTTGTCGGCAGAGCAGTCCATTGCGTTGTATGAGCAAATGGTGATCACACGCGCGGTGGACGAGCGCTTAGTGACGTTGCAGCGACAAGGCCGCATTGGATTTCACATCGGCTCGATGGGCGAAGAGGCCACGATCATCGGGACCGCCGCGGCGCTTGAGCCGACGGACTGGTTGTTTCCGTGTTATCGCGAATTTGGCGCGCTTTTGCTTCGGGGAATGCCGCTGCAAAAGTATGTCGACAATATGTTTGGCAATGCCAACGACGCCGCGAAGGGTCGTCAAATGCCCGATCACTATACGGGCCGTCCCTATCGCTTCGGCAGCGTCAGCTCTCCCATCGGAACCCAGATCACCCAAGCCGTTGGCTTCGCTTGGGCTGCCCGGTTGTGGGGCGAAAAAATCGCGGCGCTAGTGTACTTTGGCGAGGGCGCTACGAGCTCGAATGAGTTTCATAACGGCGCTAATTTCGCAGGAGTTTATAAGACACCAACAGTTTTGGTGTGTCGCAATAACGGGTGGGCGATCAGTGTTCCGGCGGAGCAGCAGACGGCCAGCGAGACCTTCGCGCAAAAGGCTTTTGCCTACGGACTGCACCCCATGCGTGTGGACGGCAACGACATGCTCGCCGTGTTTAAGGCGACCCGCGAAGCTCTGGCGCTTGCGCGACAAGGGACTCCGGTCTTGATGGAGTGTTTGACCCATCGTCTGTCTGGTCACTCAACAAGCGACGATCCTTCTCGGTACCGTGGGCAAGAAGAGATGGCCGAAGAGCGCGCGCAGGACCCGATTCCGCGATTTCGCAAGTACCTTGAGCGCCTCCATTTGTGGTCCGACGAAAAGCAAACAGCCTTGATCGCAAAAACCGACGCAGAGTTTAAAGCAGCGGTTGAAGTGGCTGAGAAGACCGCGGCGCCGGCGCTCGAGAGCATGTTTGAAGACGTGTTCGCTGAGAAGCCATGGCACTTGAGAGAGCAGCTCGCGGAGTGTCTCGCCGCCCCACGCGCCGCTGGCCACGGCCAGCACTAGCTACGCACTGAGAACCGTAGAGTGACCGATCTAACCAGATAAAAGACTGAAAAAGGACGATTGTTATGACTCAGATGAATATGGTGAAGGCGATCAACGATGCACTCCGCGTCGCGATGCGGCTTGACTCACGCGTGGTGGTTCTTGGCGAGGACGTCGGCAAGGTGGGCGGCGTGTTTCGTGTCACCGAAGGGCTGCAACAAGAATTTGGCGCGGAGCGAGTGTTTGACACACCTCTGTCCGAAGGCGGGATCATCGGCGCTGCGGTGGGCATGGCGCTTTACGGGATGGTTCCAGTGCCAGAGATTCAGTTCTCGGATTTTATTTTTCCGGCGTTTGATCAGATCGTCTCGGAGGTCGCGAAGTTTCGCTATCGTTCGGGCGGCGAGTTCAAGAGCAAGCTGGTGATTCGAACCCCCGTTGGCGGTGGTATTCGCGGTGGGCACTACCACTCGCAATCACCGGAGGCGTACTTCATCCACACGCCGGGACTGAAGGTTGTTTGTCCCTCGAATCCGTACGACGCGAAGGGCTTGTTGCTCGCGTCCATCCGCGATCCGGATCCCATTTTGTTCTTAGAGCCCAAGCGAATCTATCGCGCAGCGCGATCCGATGTGCCCGAGGGCGAGGACTACACCGTCCCACTGTCTGTGGCGAAAATCGTGCGACCAGGACAGCATGTGACGGTCATCGCGTGGGGTGCCATGCTCTACGA
>JANNCG010000675.1:0-1506 GCA_031386385.1 Myxococcales bacterium | reverse complement strand
GTCCGGCGGTACAGCGCTCGGTTCCGTTGCAATAGCGGCGATCATCACAGTCGGCGGCGACTCCGCACACACCGGGCATCACGCACCCAAGCGTGGTCGAGCAGATCATCGGGTCCATGCATCGAGAGTCGTCGCGAACGTTTTGGCACACGCCTCCAACCGCGCATACGTCACGGGTGCACGGGACGCGGTCATCACAGTCCATGTTGTTTGTGCAGCTTGACCCATTGGCGCATCCGCGGCCAATAAAGCAGCGTTGTCCCATCGGACACATCGCGTCGTTGGTTGTTCGCTCACACACTCCGCCCACGATGCATTGCTCTTGCGTGCATGGGATGTTGTCTTCACAGTCGGCCTGGCGCATGCACATCCCTGCGCTTGGAACATCGGGCACCACGACGCTGGGCGAGTCCACCGCCGACGCCTCCGTTGGCACATCCGTGGGAACAAACGTCGGTCTCATGGGTCCACACGCTGCTGTCAGCGCAACGAGCCCAATAAGTGTGCTCAAGCGACCACTGTACCTGCGTGCGACTAAGTCAAAGTTCGGAGCTACAAGCTTCATTGAGTTACGAGAATACCTCAACTGGGCTGCAACACGGCGAGTCTGTGCGAAGGATCTGTCCGAGGCGCCATCACTCATTCGCGATTTGGGAATGTCCCCAATTGTGTCCACGTCCCAAACAACACTCGGTCCTGTGGCCGTCCGAAGAATGGCACATGTGACACATTCGCCTCGGACGGCGATGATCGTCAAATTAGAGAATATAAACAGTATATTGGCAGATAACATTGAGGAGTATCCCCCTTGGTACGGATACTGCTTGTGCCAACTGTGAGTCGGTCGTACGGGCCGCGTTGACCCCTCCCGCAAGTTCGCCCACTTCAACTCTCGGAGCCACCTGATGACAAATCCACGCACTGCTTCTGTTGCACACTCACTTCACCAAACCCTTCAGCGCGTCCTTTGGCTTGCCCTCGCGACGAGCACCACAGTGGGCTGTGGCGCCGCGGTCGAGCCTGGCGGTGATGCTTCGCTTGATGGGCGTGTCCCTGATCCGCCCGGGTGTCGGCACTGGGATGGGACGATCATTCCGGTGGGTCAATCGCGTGGTGAAGGTTGCAATGCGTGCTTTTGTCCTGCAGCCGGACTCGCTCCGCAGTGCGCTGAGTGCCCCAGGCGCACATGCCAATTGCCAGATGGTCGCACCATCAACCAAGGCGAGAGCGCGATGGTTGAGTGCAACACTTGTCGCTGCGACAACAACGGTCAGCTTGCTTGCACTGCGCTTGCGTGTGTCGATGCTGGTGTCGCCGACGCCGGACCCTGTACTCCACGCGTTTCGATCATCGCGGGAGGCTGTGAGGCGCGGGTTGAATACCCTTGCGGTGCACCCGGTGGTCCCATTGACGCGATGTTAGACCGCACGCGTTGCAACAGCCTGTGTCAGGTCGCGACACAATCAAATCCCAATATTTTTGCAGGTGTTTGCAACTATCAGAGCT
>JANNCG010000672.1:0-3771 GCA_031386385.1 Myxococcales bacterium | reverse complement strand
CAAAGTGACCACGGTGTACCGCACCCACGGAGCACCAGACGATGAAGGGCTCACGAAGCTGTGCGCGGTGGCTCGGGCGTTGGGCTACGATCTTGAGCGCGAAGAGGCCGAAAACCCGAAAAAACTCAGCCGGTTCTTGCGCAAGATCGCGAAAGATCCTGCGTCAAAAGTGATTCAGTTTTTGCTGTTACGTACGCTCCCACAGGCGCGGTACGGCACCGAAAACACCGGCCACTATGGACTGGCCTCCGACGCGTACCTGCACTTTACCTCACCCATCCGACGCTATCCAGATCTGCTCGTTCACCGGGTGGTCAGACAGCTTGTACGCAATGAGAGAATCCGCAGCGACGATGAGTACAAGGCCGCCATGCAAGCGAGCGCGGTGCTGGCGTCACGACTTGAGCGTCGCGCGATGGACATTGAGCGTGAGGTCGTTGAGCTACACCGCTGTGTGGTCGCGCAGGCGCACTTGAACTCCACCTTCGACGCGGTGATCTCATCGGTGACGACCCGAGGAGCGTACGCACAAATCGAATCGCCCTTCTTAGATGTGCTTGTGCGTGCGAGTGAATTTGGCGAAGACACCTGGGAGATGGACTCACTCGGACTGTCCATTCGCGGCAAAAACACAGGGATGGTGTTCAAGAGTGGCCAGCCTACGAGTGTCACGCTGACGGATGTCTCCATGGGCCGCAGGACCATCACCGCGACGCTGTCCAAAGTGGCTGTGGACGAGCTGCGCGTTGAGCACAAACGGCCAAAAAAGCAGCTCAAGCGATCACCCAGAGGTCGCAAGTGAAGTGGCTTAGTCTTTCGCCAGGGTTGCTTGCTTTTGTTGCGAGCGTGAGCGACTGCAGCGCCTGTCGTCGTGGGCCGCCGCCGATTTTGTTTCCGACTTTTGAGACGTCGGTGCAAGCGCTGGACGCGAGCGAAGAGCCCGATGTGTCCACGCGAGATGTGCAGCTGCGCGCCACCCAAGCCGAAAACGTCCCCTTGCCCGGCACGCAGCTCACCGTGGATGGACTCGCGGTGACGGCACCGCCAGGCTTTCACTTTGTGCAGTACCTCGCGATAGACCTCGATCAGGACGGGGATAGAGACCTTCTCGCGAGCACTGCGAAAGATCGTTCGCCCGCAAATGTAGCGGCATTTCGAAGAAATGCGGCAGACTGGTCTCCCATCGATGTCACCGGAGCGCAGGCAGCATCGCCCAACTGTCGCCCGGACAAGCTTGTAGCGTATTCACCTTCTGCATTCTTTGTACGTTATGGGGCTTGTGACTGTGCCGCGGGTGAGAGCTGCCCGGGCTTGATCCCCGTTGTGTCTGAGGCGCTCGCGATCACCTTCGACGGCACCTCGTTCATCACCAAGCAACGTGCGACAGAGGTCGGCCCGCGCTTGGGCAACGCCTCCGTGCAGCTCGAAGCGCTCGTGTACGACCACGACAGCGACGGTCGCGATGACGTCACGTTTTCAGTCTCGGTCGGCGGAAGCGATCCCGCAGTCGCAGGGGAGACGGCGATGGTCGCCCTCTTAGATCGAGGGACTGGTTTTGCGCGTGATGTCACCGAACCCAGCGCTTCAATCGCACGGATGGCTTCTTCGATTCGCGCTGCCGCAAGCACCCGCAGGCGCGCACCAGACGCGCTTCGCCGCATCACCTCTGCGCGCAATTTATACCGTGTTTTATGCCGCGAAGCGGGCGCACCTCGTGTGCGAATCTCTGGCGAGCTCGGACTTCAGTGTGGCAATTTGTTCGGCTCGCTCAGTGAAGCCACCGGGCGAGCCTATCTTTCACTTGGTGAGTTTGCCGCCGCTGCGGCCATGCAGCGACCCGACACAGCGGGGGACTGGGGACCGGTCACAAGCGAGCGCTTCGACGCCGATCTTCAGCGCGCAACGCCAAGCGAAACAGGGATCACCGCCCGCCAAGGACCGCTGCTCGGAGTCGCAACGGACACGCTCTCAATCCGAGGATCAGCGCTGCGGTTTGATCCACCGGGACCTGCAGTCCCAACGCACATCGCGCTGAGTGGCCCACAGACGGGCCGTGTGGAGCTGTTGACCCTTGGCGCTGAGCCTCCAGCAACGGGCACTCTAGCAGATCTTTTGCCCAGCAATCTTGAGCACACCCAGACCGTCGTGGGCGCGTTTAACACCTGCCAAGGTGTCATGTTGGCCCGATGCCCAAGCACCGACAACGCGTGCATCGAAGCGGGCACCAATGGGCAACTGAGTCCATCGGCGACCCTTCACGCTGTGTCGCCGATCGTCGATTTGGCGCTCATGGCGCGGTGCGGACGCGATGATTCGGTTCGTGTCCCCCTTGCGCGCGATCCACGATTGCAGTGGGTAGGATGGGGCAGCAACACAATGTTTGTGTCTTGGTCGGGTCGTTTGTTAAGCGCTCAAGGGACCGCGTCTAGCTTCACGCCCGTGACTGAGGCGGTAAACACAGCCTGGGCGCCAGGCTCGGGAGCGAGCCGCTCAGGGATCGCGATCGCCGGGACCGACGCGATTTTTGTCCGGGATATCACTGGCAGAGTTCACGCATGGCGTCCGCCACAGCTGCAGGGCCGCTACCGCCAGCTCACAGATCTCACGCTGAGCGACGACGGTCGAACGATGGCTGCTCGCCTCTCAACGACCTTGTGGGTGATCGAGCGACTGACCGCGACCCCATAATAGGTCCCATCCTTCGTTGGCGCCGGTGGGCGTGTGTCCCGCCAGCATCAAACAGACTACTGCGCGAGCACGCGCCAGTACCACGCGCGACGAGCGTACCCTTTGTCTCCACGAGCGCGCATGAGCGCCACGCGTGAGGTCTCACGCAAGACCGACAGTCCACCCATGGCGGGCTTGAGCGCACGGTCGAAGCGCGCCACGGACCCAACAACACGCTCACGGCAGCGCTCAAAAAAATCTCGCTGCGGACCTGGTTCAAGAGAACGCAACAGAGCTGAGGCGCCAAGAAGCCAGGCGTCTGCGCTGTCACGCATTCCGAGGGTTTCGACGGCGGCTTCGGTCCAACTCTCTCGGTCATCCGCGTCCAAACGAGCGATAGAGCCAAGTTCGGTGACCAGCTGTGTGAGGTCCATCGCACGCTGCTCAAGCAACACCGCGCCGAGCGCTTCACCTGGATCTCGATCCAACAGTTTTACCAACACCTCTCCGATGCGATGCGTCGCGCTCTGCATGTCAGCTGCCGAGACACCAAACCGCGCGAGCCCTCCAAGGCACTCGATCGCGTTGCGAACGGCGGGCAACAGTGCATGATCGAGCTTGCTTGAGGTCACGCTGCGGAGCGTGTCTTCGAGTCGGGCGCGGGCGTTGTGCAATGGATCTTCGGCGGCGTTCACGGGAAAAGATGGTACCAATATTGTCGAAAAGTTCATGCGGATACCTTCACCGAGTCAGAAAAAAGCTCTCTCCATCGCCAGCGTCGTGTGGACGATCGCGACGGTGGCGGCTTCGCAAGAGCGCGAGCAGTGGGTTGTTCGCGACGGAACCCCATCCTTCGCCTTACCCATCCCCACCGGCTTTATGCGCCAGGCGACAGAAGGCGCGGCCTTCGCTGCGTACGGGCACCCAGGCCGTCGATCGGTTCTGTTGGTGTTTGACGGCGGAGACGCGGTTGAACAAGCTGCACGTACGTTAAGCACTGAGCAAGCCGGCACGCTCAGAGCGTCTGATACCCTCGTGTTTGACGATCGTGCGCAGACTTTTACCGTGCAAAAATTCACAGTTCTCGGCTTCGCTGGGCGCAGC
>JANNCG010000649.1:0-3849 GCA_031386385.1 Myxococcales bacterium | reverse complement strand
TTTGTGAGGAGGTTTGTCCTCATCGTAGCCTCTTGTGAGGAGGTTTGTCCTCATCGCAGCCTCTTGCGAGGAGGCTTGTCCTCATCGCAGCCTCTTGCGCGAAGGCACTTGCGAGGAGGCTTGTCCTCATCGCTCCTGCTCGAAGGCTTGCCCTCGGTGCTGCTTTCTCTCGAGGATTTGCCCACAAAATGTGAAAAAGCCACGAAACAAATGGACTGCTTCGTGGCCTAATCTTAAGAGTCGTTTGGGAGCCCGAAGGCTCTGCAAGACTACTCTGCCGCTGCTGCGACGACTGGGGTCGGAACCACAGTCACGCGCTTGCGGTCTTTGCCCCAACGCTCAAACTTGACGGTGCCTTCAACCAACGCAAACAGCGTGTAGTCTCGGCCCATGTCAACGTTTTTGCCGGGGTGAATGACCGTGCCGACTTGGCGCACGATGATGCCACCTGGACGGATGTGTTCGCCGCCGAACACCTTCACGCCACGATACTGAGGGCCTGAATCACGACCGTTGCGGGATGAGCCCTGACCTTTTTTATGTGCCATTTTGGATCAGCCTTCAATTCCAGTAATTTTGAGTTCAGTAAAAGGTTGGCGATGACCGTACTTGCGTCGGTAGTTTTTTCGCTTCTTCAGCTTGAAGACGATGATCTTCTTCGCGCGGTCCTGAACGACGATTTCTGCGGTAACCTTCGTATTTGCTAAATAAGGGGTGCCCACTTTAAAAGCGTCATCACTTACAAACAAGACTTCATCGAAGGTAATTTTGGCGCCTTTGTCTCCGTCGAGTTTTTCGACGCGGAGGTGGTCGCCTGGCGAGACTTTGTACTGTTTCCCGCCCGTGTGAATCACGGCATACATTGTGTTACGGTCTCCATGTTATCCCGGCGCTCGATTCTTCGAGTCCGGCGGAAAGGGGTCAGGGTGTTTAAACGAGCCTTACGAGAAGGTCAAGCGCGAAGAGTCTTTGGCTTCAGCAAACATGAATTGAGCGATCTGTGCCATGCTCGGTTCACAGTGTCGCGTTTTTGGTCGCTTAGTTTGCTCACTATTGTCATCACCGTGCTTCCCGTGGGCTGCCGCTCGCGACAGCGTTCGGTCCGGCGCGCACCGCAAAGCGCGCAGTCACTTGCACCCACAAACGGACTTTATTGGGCTCGCATCTCGGATTTGACCGACGGGGTTCGCGTCCGTCTCTGGCTGCAAACCGATGGAACCCGCGTCCGCGGCGACTACACCGCCACCCCTTGGGAGGGCGAAATCGACGGGACGGTTCTGGCCAACGGCTCCCTCTCGGTTCGCTTGTACGAACGTGGCGTCACCCAAGCCATTGGCTCGCGCGACCGCACGGTGATCCTTCGTCGCGAGCACAACGGCGCCCGTTATGTCGGCGTTGACCAGCACGGGACCGTGACCGAACTTTTGCGCGCCCCTATGGGACAACCCACCTTCACCGCAGGCATCTGGATGGCCCACTGGACCGGACTCCCCTCAGGAATGTCTGCAGAAGTCCGCGTCACGCACGACCCCGACGATCACTTTCGTGGCGTGTACCAATACGAAAGCAGCGGCCCTCGTGATGGCTCATTCGACGGCGTCATGATCGCCAACAACACCCTGCAGCTCGATTGGACCGAGAGCAATGAAGGGACCACCGTCGCTCGCGGCCGCGCCACGCTCTCTCCCTCGCGCTTTGGCTTTCGCGGAACCTACGGAATCGAAGGCCACGACGAGGGCGTCGGCGAGTGGGTCTTTGAGCCACTCATCACAGAAACATTCCCCTAAAAAACGATCGTCATCGCAGTGAGCTCACCGATCGGCACAGTGGTCATCAAGCGAGGACTAGCAGTCTTTTTGCTGATATTTTTCTGTGTACTCCTCGGCTACACCGAGGCCATTGCGCGCGTGTCACTCGCGATTGGCACCTCGAAGCTGCCGCTTCACGATGGCTTTCGTCCCGAGGTGGTCGTTGTTCTGGGCGCCGCAGTGTGGGGGCATGATCGCCCAAGCCCCGTGCTTGAGCGTCGCTTGCGAAAGACTCTTGAGATCGCGCTTGAGCACAATGTTCAATGGATCGCCACAACGGGAGGTGTGGGTCGAATCACTCACCGCTATCCGCTTGCGCACCAAGGTCCGCCGCTCGCTGAAGGCGTCGTGAGCGCTCGTTGGCTGTCCAGTCACGGGTTTGCGCCCCAGGGCTTGCTTGTTGAGCAAAGATCGCGAAATACCGTAGAAAACATACGTTATCTCGCTCCCGCGCTTCGCGCCCACGGACTCACACGCGCGGTGATTGTCACTGACGGCTATCACATTGCGCGCTCGCTCATGATCGCTCAAGACGCAGGTCTCGATGCGCGTGGCGTCGCGTGCGATGGGAGCGTCTCAGAGAGTCTCGCTCGTGAACCCGAGCGGCGATGGAGCGAGGCTCGGTGGTTGTGGCTGTACGCGACCGTGCGACCGACGGTTCGCTGGTGAGCTCATCAAGCACCGTTGGTTTAAAGCGTATCAATGGGCTGTGGGCACAGCGCGCGCATGGCGCAATGGGTGCATTCTTTTCCGGTCCAAATGCGCTCGTAGAGAGCTTGCACTTCATCGAGCCAAGTGTCGTCTTGCGTGAGAATTCCCAGCTCAAAATTGCGCCGACCGTGGCCTTTTGCGCCCAGCCCTGCGCCGGTCCAGTTGGCGCTGCCGAGATACATTTTTGCCCCATCCGCGATCACCGTCTTCAAGTGCACTCGCGGGCACCTTCGAAGCGCTAACGAAGGCTCTTGCTCAGGGTTGCTCTTGGACAAAGGTTTATCCCGCAGCAGCTGCTTTCGCGAGATGAGCTCTTTGGCAAACGCCGTTGTGGGCACACCGCTGTGCAGAATTCGCACCGTGGCCCCCCGAGCAGCGAGCTGCTCAAAGTGCTCAAACACCGAGACGAAATGTCCGCTTCCCTTTTTGCTGCGCGCGCTGCTGCCTTTTTTCGCAGCGCCAACATATTTGGCCGAGCGCTTCAGCTGCGGGGCAAGCGGCTCAACCATTAGCTCTTTCAGGTTGGCCGTCGCGATCCAGAGAGAGACTTGCGCCTGGGCCACGATGTCTTGAATGACCCTGGTGTAGAGCGATTTTCCTGACACAAGCTCGCAGGGGACAGCGCGAAGCGGAAGGGGCCCGAGCGGATCTTTTGCGGGTCGGATAGACATCGGTCCCGAGGATGCTCTACTTTGCGAAAACTAACCAACTGTGTCCACCGCTGCAGCCCTTCTTGAACAAATCATTCAATCCACGCAAACACGTGCCGATGTCACCGCGATTTTGCACGAAAACGTGGTCCTTGAGCGCTTGGATGGCGAGGTCCTTCGCGGCCGCGCGTTGGTCGCTGATGCCATTATGGTGCGCGGGGACGACAGCTCCCTCGCGGTGATCTGTCACGACGGAGACGACGGAGTGCAGGTCCGAATGCAATTTAAAGAGATGGCCGGTGAGCTGCGGTTTGTCATTCGCGCGGTGGCCCATCACGGAGTGTTGGTCGCGATCGTGATGGAGCTTTAGTGGCGCAGCCCGCAGACAGCCCCATCGCGATCACCCTTCGCTTTGACAGCGGGACACTTGTCGTCGATGGGCCTGTGGAGAACACTCCGCTCGATCAGGTCCCACACGGCGCGCTGTGGGACGCGCGGATTAAGCGCTTTCGGATCTCGGCGTTTCGCTATCGTGAGGCGGTGACGTTTTATGTGCGCAAATCCAGGGCGGGCGAGTGTGTCTTTGAGGACAAAGCCCGGCGCTACAGCGAGCTGACGCTCACGCACCGAACCACCCGCGAGCCTTTTGAGTACCAGCGCGAGTCCATCGCACGGTGGCA
>JANNCG010000644.1:0-1939 GCA_031386385.1 Myxococcales bacterium | reverse complement strand
TGATCAGCTCGCGAGCGCGGTGACAGACTGCGGACTCACCGCCAGAGTCATGTCCGTGGCAGCGGAATAGGACCTGCATCGTACGCTGCGATCCCCGTGACTTCTTGACCCAACACGAGCGTGTGAATGTCGTGGGTTCCTTCGTAGGTGATCACAGTCTCAAGGTTGAGCATGTGCCGACCGATTGGGTACTCATAGGTGATCCCATTGCCACCCAGGATATCGCGACACATGCGAGCGGTATCGAGCGCCATGGCCACGTTGTTGCGCTTAGCCAGAGAGACTTGGGACGCCGTCATCTTCTTCTCTTCTTTCAAACGGCCAAGACGCCACGCGACCAACTGACCCTTTGTGATCTCGGTCAACATCTGAGCAAACTTGGCCTGGACGAGCTGGTAGCCCGCAATGGGACGTGAAAACTGAACGCGATTTTTCGCATAGTCCACTGCGCACTCAAAACAAGACATCGCCGCACCAAGGACGCCCCAGGCAATCCCATAGCGTGCCTGAGTCAGGCATCCCAGAGGACCCTTGAGACCTTCGACGTTCGGCAGCAAAGCATCTTCGCCGACCTCAACGTCCTCAAGAATCAGCTCGCTCGTGATCGACGCACGAAGCGAAAACTTTCGCTCAATCTTATGCGCCGTAAATCCAGGAGTGTTGGTCGGAACAATGAACCCACGAATTCGCCCATCGAGCTTTGCCCACACGATGGCAATGTGCGCGATGTTGCCATTGGTAATCCAGCGCTTCGTTCCATTGAGCCGATAGCCCGTGTTGGTGCGCTCTGCTCGTGTCAGCATGCCACCGGGGTTTGATCCATAGTCTGGTTCTGTCAGACCAAAGCAGCCGATAATCTCGCCCCTGGCCATCCCGGGCAGAAACTTGCGGCGCTGCTCTTCAGTCCCATACGCGTAGATTGGATACATACACAACGCGCCCTGGACCGAGCAGAACGAGCGAATCCCAGAGTCACCTCGCTCGAGTTCTTGCATCGCCAAACCGTAGCCAACATCACTCATCCCCGCGCACTCGTACTCGGTCGGAAGCGAGGCTCCGAGAACTCCGAGCTTTCCAAACTCTAAAATGAGCTCGTTGGGAAAGGTCCCCTCTTCGAAATGTTTGCCAATAGACGGCTGCACTTTTGCGTCGACAAAAGCGCGCACGTTGTTGCGAACAAGCCTCTCATCTTCTGTGAGAAGCCCATCAATGTCGTAGAAATCTGTTGAGGTACTCATCGCGCGAACACTAGCACGCAGAACTCTGGCTGTTTGCGAATCAATTCAACTTACGCGAGCTTGCGCGAACAACGAGAGCGCCGCCCGCAACACCACACTTGATGAGCGCTCAGTGCAATCAGTCACATACACGGCCACCAGTTTCGGGGACGAAAGTTGAGCCCAACCGATAAACCAAGCGCTCGTCTCGTCGGCTGCGACCACGCCACGCAACGGACCCACAGCACCACCCCGAGGGACACAGGCTTCGCTCCAATAATTACCGTCACCACCCCGTTGTTGTTCACGCAGGTGATGAGCCAAAGCGACGGCGTCGGAGAGAGAAAGATTCCACCCCGTCCCGTGCAGGCTCAACCGCGCACGACTCTCGGGATCTTCGGGAATCGCCAACGAACGAACCCCCAACACCGACACCGCAGCGGCCAGCGACGCCGCTCCAACTCGCGGCGCAATGATCGCGAAGTAGCTCCTGCAGCCAAGCGCAAGCGCATCGGATGGACGAATGGATCCATGCGCACGTTCACATCGTGAGCCATCGCAAACAAAGGTCTGTGACTGATCAATCACACCAGCACGCAGACCGGCGACGCTCAACAGCAACAGAGACAATGCACCGGCCGAGACGTTTTGATCGGCGGCCAAGTCGTGAGTTGTGACGAGCGCATTCGTTTGAGTGATTTCACTGACTGCCGAGAAGCCTC
>JANNCG010000639.1:0-10819 GCA_031386385.1 Myxococcales bacterium | reverse complement strand
ATGCGGGCGCTCGTCGTCGCCGGTGGGGGCATCGCGCTTCTGCCAAGCTTTGTCTACAGCAAGCAAGACACGTCGTTGGTTCAGGTTTTGCCGAAGTACTCGAGCCAAGCCGCGCCACTTCACGTTGTCTATCCGCAGGGCAAATATATGCCGCGCCGTGTGGTGCTCTTTCGTGATTTTTTGCTGAAGTCACTTGGTGGCAAGCCGATCGCAAAGCGGACATAGACGGTCGATCGGTGCATGCGTGAGTGATTGCCTTTACACCCGCTCACACTTCAATCACAACTCTGCCATGAATGAAGTCCAATCTCTGCTCTTGTGCACGGCGCTGACGTTTTTGATGGTGCTCGTCGCGAGTCTGATGAAGTCCAAAGGCTGGAGTCCCGCTGGCATGAAGGTGGCATTCGGCAACCGCGATGACGTCCCTGAGCCAACACCCATGGCCGCACGCGCGGATCGAGCCGGCAAAAACATGCTCGAGAACATGGTCCTGTTTGGCTCAGTCCTGCTCGCTGCGCACTTGGCCAACGCAAACGCATCGCGCATCGCGCTCGGCGCACAGGTGTTCTTTTGGGCACGCTTGGCCTATTGGTTCACCTATCTCGCTGGCGTCCCTTACCTTCGTACCGCGCTGTGGGCCGTAGGTCTCGCGGGCATGGGCATCATCGGTGCAGCCGCGCTTTCGCCCTAAGAGTGGGCTGGGCAAAACACTCCTATCGCGGTGCGGGACAGGGTCGTGCCCGACCGCTGGCCAAGCTGCTGGTCACATGAGCCCGCGCACGGGTCACCCACGCATCAGGCAGCGCAGCGACGCTCAGCTGCTCGATAGACTCAAGCTTCGGCGTTCCACCATCGCCGGCGGTCGCAAACCGTAGAGTGAGCTCTGGCTGGTATTCCATCCCGTGGACTGTGCACGCGCCATCAGCGCACTCGACATCTGCAGGATCACTCATACGTTGTACAAAATCTGCGATATCTCGCTGCACCGCCGGGAGAGCGCGTCGCAGTGCCGGTCCACAGTGTCGATCGTTGCTGATTCGTTGCCGTCCGCGTCCCGACGGTGGGGCCTCAATGTAGTTGATCACGCTCAAGCCCCGAGCCGGATCGATTGCGTCGATCAGCGAGGCATTGGGAGCACCAAGCGCACGAATGACCGCGACCAACGGGTCCACGGGCTCAGGCGCAGCAACCACAGTCCCCGCATCGGTCGCTGGGATGCTCGCATCGGAGGCGGCGAGATTTGTGTTCTCAAAAACAACCGCCGTCTCTTGGCCGTCGGGTACGCTTGAAGATCCAGCGGACATTCCATTGTCGGCGCTGGGCGTGGTTCGACAGGCGCTGCTGCCACAACTAAGCGCCGTCACCACAAGGCCACCGCGCAGAAGGTTCTGAATATTCACCGGCGATCCTATAGCAGCGCCCCCCCGCAATGGGTACCCTTTCTGCTAGCTTTTTTTCAACAAAACTCAGCCCGGTCTTTGGGGTCGCGCCGCTCGACGCGGGTTGAGCTCGCGCACTTTGATCAGCGCAAGTGCCTCATCCAGCGTCTGTACGAGCCGCTCAACGGCGGAGGTATCAAACGTTTGCATGATGACCACCTGCGCCTCGTCGCCAACGTAGCCCACACGTGTGAGCGCGCGCCGAAGGGTTAACACTCGCTTGTCCGCTCGCGCTTGCTCGCCTGATTGATCCCATATCCACAGCACCGGAAGCGGAACCCCCTCGTTCCGCCACCCGGCGAATATCTGTCGATACGTCGGCATGATCGGATGATCGCTGCTCGATGAAAACACCGCACCGATCAGCGGTTGCGACGGGTCGCTGTCCATCGGGATCGGCGTCGGCCCGTTGGAGAGCGCGAAGCTGTACTCGCGCGACGGGGACGCAAAATCGAGGTCTTCGACTACCTCCCAGAAGCGCCCTCCTGAGAGTTTTGGGGACGAAAAATCGCCGCCCAAATACACCGTCACGCGAGGTCTTCCGCTCGGATCCTTCGCCATCTCAACCGAAGGAAGGCTGGCGGTTCCACCGTATATTCTCACGCGGCTCCAAGCCAAACCCCACTCTTCGATGGCCTCGATTCGGGATGCAAGCAGCGTTTCGACCGCGGGGCGTCCGTCAAACGTGACTGGGTTGAGCGAGAGCGCGGCGCGGGCAAAATGTGGCCACACATCCAACGCGCATCGCGCGTGATAGCGGTATGGATACGGAGGCGCGTAGTTGGGACCAACCCCAACAAGCACAACTGGGGCGCCGACCAAGATCGCACTCTTGCATCGAAGGCATTCGCTCCCGAGGCTCTGCTCGATCAACAGTTGCGCGCTCAATTCAGCTCAGACTTCGGCACAATCTTGGGGCCGGCAGTGGGCTTCGGTGCGGCCTTTGTCGCGCTCTTCTTTGCCCGCGCGTCGGCCTCTTTTTTCTTCGCCGCTCGCGACGCTTCACAGCATTTGTCGATGGACTCGAGCAGCCAGCCAGCAGTGATTTTGCGCGCGTTTTCTTTTTCTCCCAGCGCCTCGGACCACGCTCGGATCTTCGCCGCGATCGCTTCATCGTCGCACTTAGCTAGATACTCTTGCAGCTTTAAGCGTCGGTTGTCCGTGAGCTTGGGAGCCATGTAAGCCGTGAGCAAAAGATCGAAGCGGGCTGCGTACTCCCAGTGCTCTAGCGCTTCAATCGCGATCGCAAACTCCGGTGGATAGGTGCGGCTTGAGCCCGGCGCGTTGAGTGCTCGTAAAACGACGTCACCAACCAACGGGGCAACCTGGTTGCGCGTCGCTGCCGGAAGCGCTCGAACCGCGTGCAGCAGCCACAGGGCGGGCACCAGCGCGGGGAGAAAAGACAAGCACTTCGAGGCGTCCTCAGCGAGCTGAGCTTTTACGTGGACGTGCGTCCCACGAAGACACTTCGCTGCGATCTCAAGCGCCGGAACAAGCCCCTCCCGATCGTTGTTGGTGACAAGCTCCCGCAGCCGCTCTGCGGCTCTTTTTCCTGGGTCTGCGGTCTGCTCGCGCAGCTCTGCAAACCCCAGCGCCTCGTCCATCGCGCGTCCCACGGCGGTGATCGCGTCTTGATCCATGGAGTGGGTGACAACGACGTGGGCTTCGTCGCCGACGTATCCCGCAGCGTCCATCGCGGCGCGAAGCTCAAGAACCCGGGCGTCCACTAGCGCTGGCTCACGTGCCGCATCCAAGACCCAAATAAGCGGCGTAGGGATGTTCTCTGCCTTCCACGCGACGAGCTTCTCTTTCTGCGAAGAAGCTAAGCGAACCGAGGAGATGGTGGCGTAGACGGCACCGATGAGTGGCTGCGATGGATCATCATCGAGTGACTTTTTCGTCACCTTCACAAACGGCAGCAATTCGTATTCACGCAACGCGGAGGCCAGTGTGCTGTCGGGCGCGAGCTTCGCGAACGCCTCGTTTGCATCGGCACCGGCGGACACAAAACTCCCTGCCCAATAGACACGAACGCGGGGTCGCCCAAAGCGATCGCGCGCAGGCTCAATGGCTGGAATTTCTGCGGTGGTTCCCTTTTTCTTCGCCGCTCGTCGCGCGTCGATGAGCTTGAGTTTAGCGACCATGCGGGTCACCGTGAGCGCGTACAGCTCTTCACGACCCTCAAACTTCGTCTCGTTCATTCGCAAGGCATCGCGGGTCGCCTCGGGTGAAATGTCTAGCGCGCATTGGGGGTGATAATACGGAACAGAAAGCCACGCAGCGTTCGACAGCGTGATCTCTCCGTAAAACGATCGACTTATCACGAGCTGACTTTTTGCAAGCGGTTCTTTGCAGCGAGTGCAATGCACATCCTCTGCTTCGAGCACGACAAGTGAAAACATCCCGTATCATTGCCCAGCATCCCATGCGTTGACAACCCCTAGGCCTTCAACGGCCACGCTGTTGCATGGTGCTTCCCCGCAGAGCACCCTATTTTCGCCAGAACAAATCCCGGCAGAGGCCGTTACGGAAGCCGCGTGACGCGGACACCGAACCGGTTAGCGACCGGTGTTGCCGTGCGCATGTCGCGATAGAACGTCCCTACGGTCTGACCCTCAATCCGAGCCCAGTAGCCCGTATGGTTGACCATATCCAAAACGCTCGTCGTCCACATGCCCATGCCTGCACGCGTGGCGAGGCGCAACGTGCCCTGCGAAGAGTCTTGGTAGACCACTCGTGGGCTGCCCATTGCATCGAGGCTGAGCTGAATGCTGTCGCCCACGATGTGTTTGCCATCGGCGAAGCTCATTCCGCCAGCCGCTGTGCCGCTATCGATCGCCTCGGGCGCGCCCATTGCGGCGCCGTTTTGCACGCGAACGTACATCACGCGCTCTTCGTACCCATCGACATAGGCAACGTGCCAGATCCCGCCGCCGTCAATGGAGAGCGAGCACCAAGCGCCAAAATCACCTTCGTCTGTCATCCCGCGCTCGCCGCCGATCACAAAGGGCATGCCCCACATGGTGCCGTCAAAAGTGACGCCCATCAGGTTGCCGCGATCACGGTTGTAAAAGACCATCCCGCCTCGGCCCATCGCGTCGAGCGCAACGGACATAAACAACGCGCCAGGAGCGAAGTCTTCCACGTACATCGGTGTGATGGTGTCTTTGCACATCCCCGCGACGCAGGTTTTGCCAGCCGCACATGCAGGCATGCACGTCGCTGCCGGAGTGATGCACGCGCCATCCACGGTGCAGGTAAGACCTGCAGCGCAGTCGCTCGCACGACACTTCGATCGGCCGCTGAATACTCGGGTAATCGTCCAATCAGCAGCGCGTGTCGGGGAGGCCGTCATCGCGCGTGCAACACGCACTTCACTTGTCACGACGCCCATCGCATCCGCGACCGACGCACGATACGCAATCAGCGGAATCCCACCCGGCAACAAAGCCATGGAGGTGTACCGACCGTTGTGTCCGTTGGGATCCACCACGTGTGTGGCCCAGGTCTGTGCCTCTGGGTTGCCTGTGAGCGCGGCAAACTTGAGCTTGTCCGCCGTGGTGTCCCAGTATGAGACAATGGGGAGTCCGCCTGCGGCGAGCGCGAGCGAGTTCCATCGGCCCACGTCGGGTCCCGGCGTGGTGATCCCGCGACGCCAGCCAGTGACGGCCCCGCCGATCATCCCATCCGCGGGGACGCCGTCGACGATTTGCCAGTCTACTCGGGACATCGCCATGTTCCATCGACCGACAACAAGGTCACCGTCTAAGCGGCGAGAGAATGGATCTCCTGCAGAATAGCTGCTCAACCACACAGCGCCGTCACCGGCTACCGCCATGTCCATGTGCGAACCGGCCATGCCCTGAACGAGCGGAGGCAGCGGCATACAGCCACAAGCTCCGTCGCCCGTGGTGCGCCACATACACGTCGCGGCGTCAAAGACAGGGTCGCCCGTGATCATGTTGCCAGGAGGGCAGTCCGCACACATGGGGCGTGGAATACACCGGCCACCCATCGAAGCGCACGCCATCGCGCCGTCCATACACACCGGCGGTGTGGGTGTGTCTGTACCGACAACATCCACCCCCGCTTCGCGCCCACCATCGCGCCCACCGTCATTTGCGCCGTTGTTGCCGTCGCCACAGTTGCAACCGAGTCCGGTGAAAAAGAGCGTCATCACGCCCCAAAACAACACTGACTTGGCGCTGACGAATTGGCTCAAGCCTGTGTTGGACGCGGTCGGACTCTTCGTCTCGACAGTGGAGGGATCGGACACTTTCGCGCCACGGCGACGGCGTCCCAAAGCAATCCCAAGACCGAGCGCGAACGCACCCAGGGCCGAGTTTGTCTTTGTGTTGCTTTGGCCCGGTGTCGTGCAGCCGCAGCCCGCTGCGTCCGTAGACTCACCACCACGGATGGTTCGAGTGGTCACTGACAGCAGTCTCTCGGACACTTTTCCGCTCTCGTCACGGACGCGGACACGGATGTTGCTCGCTCCTGCGGGGACCGTCGTCTGTGTGACATTGCGCTCCCACGTGGAAGATGCGTGACCGTCCCAAGAGATTTGATACTCAAGTTGCGCGGCGTCGGTGACGACGTCGTGCGCGTTAATAATAAGGATATTGCCACGCCGTTCGACGGTGAGCTCTGGCGCTGCGGCGTCAATCACGACCGTCGCAGTGGCCGGTTGTGCGCTCTCGGTCATCACCTCGTTGAGCGAGCGAGTGACCACTTCAAACGTGTGCCGACCTTGGTTGTTGAGCGCAGGATGCCTGACCTCCTGAACGGCCTGTGTGGACCACGCGCTCCAGGCACCAGCATCAATGCGATAGCGGTACTCCATTTGATGACCAAACGAGTTCTCTGCACCCATGGTGAGCCGAACTGAGGGTGCAAGCTCGGCGCGATACTGTCCGCCAAACTCAAGGACCGAGCCGTCAAACGGGAGGGCCTCAGCAGTCACCGTCGCCGCCATGCTGATTGTGTCGCGCATGGGGCACATGCCGCCACGGCAACGGAGGTTTGCGAACAGGCCTAGGTATCGCGAGCCACTGTCGCTCACGCCCTTGACGCCACCGGCCGGAATCTCAATAGCGATCATCGCACCGCCAGCACCGGGCAGAGGAATCGTGGGGAGATTCACAGCTGGAAGTGAGCCTGCGAACTGCGAAATAATCGTGCCCAGCAGGCCTTGGAGAAGGTCTGCAAGCTGCTCCGGCATGGTGTTGATCAACGCCAGGTTAGTGACTACCGGGTTGACCACACGAACCATCCCGAGCTGTGGCTGAAGCCCAGCCATCGCGACGGTGAGGTTAATCGGGATCGTAAGGTCCGAGGTTAGCGTGAACACACGCACATAGCGCTCTTCGCTCCAGATATAGAAATCGAGGGCGAGCTGGCGAAACTGCAGCGCGATCACGGGGTCGGTGTCGATGTTTGCGCCAGTCCCGATCAACGCCGTGGGTGGCTGCTGGGGTCTAAACGCAATGGCCATCGCAGCGTTTGCAGCTGGAAAGTGCACCGTGCGCAGTGCTTGAAGACCCGGCAGCGCGCCGAGGAGGCCGGCGGACACTTGCTGGGACAATCGCGAGGTGATTCCCAAGCAGAACATCCCGGAGTTCCAGAGGTTCCACAGGGTCTGGTTGAGGTAGCCTTCAGAGATTCCGATGGCCATGTCCGTCGTGGTCATGGTCCCTGGGATGATGTTGTTGCGAAGCGTCGTGAACTCCGGAACAGTCGGCAACGGAGGCGCCGCCATCATCGGAACACACGAAGCCTGACGACCGGACACCATCGCGCCGTACATGTTCATCGTCATGCCCTGCGCGCTGATCTCTGCGTTTGCCCGTGTAGGATCACCCGCAGCGAGCACCATTTGGTTTGGCGCGCGAATCCCGGGTGTAATTGAGCTTAACAATCGCCCGAAATTTCCCTCGCCATCCATACCAATGAGCGTGGGGACCAAGCGTTCAGCGCGTGGCTGTCCGCCGGGATACAAGCACTGTGCGCCATCCGCTGTTGTCCCAGCGGGGCAACCCGGTGGGTTAGGCATAGAGGTGGCAGCGAGCGCGTTTTGCAGCGGACCGAGCGCGCCCGTGAGCTGTCCAGTGATCAAACCTGTGAGCTGTCCGCGAAACAGATTGAGAAGTCCGCCAAGGATTCCGCTAAACGAGATGTCCGCGTCTTCAATCCCCTCGCCCATGATCTCTGCGACGACCTGACCGCCAGCAGCCACCGCCACCAGATCGGCGCGGGTATAACCGAGTCGCTCTGGGTGCGTGTCACGACGAAGCGCGATCGCGGTCTCAAGCCCGATGTGCGGTCGAGCACCACGGGTGGTGTCTACGCTGAGGTTTGTACTAAGAATTCCACAGCGAATAGGGATGTGGTTGG
Organism: Myxococcales bacterium; assembly: GCA_031386385.1. GTDB lineage: Bacteria > Myxococcota_A > Polyangia > Polyangiales > JANNCG01. The sequence continues at coordinate 2,987 of JANNCG010000639.1, read as the reverse complement.
GGGCTTGCGACTGAATCACCAGACGAATTTGTGCCCGGATTTTATCAGGTGGAAGAAAGCCCAGCTGAAACGGTCGCATGTCGGCCAAGCGCACGTTGACGGTGCAAGTTCCGCTCGCGCAAATGACTGCGTTGCACAGTCCAAGACTCATCGAGGACTGCGGAATGTTGATCCCGCTGCCCAAAAATCCACCGAGCAGCGACGGCCCAATGGTCTCAATACTTCTGAGTCCCTGATCCGAGATGCGAAGCTGCAAAGCATGCGGAATCCGCTGCTCAGTCATCGCTCTCGGCGGGATCGGAAATCCACCCGCGATAGGTGTAATAAGTCCGCCGCCGCAACCACCACCGCCACAAGCCGCGAGGGTAAAGTACAGCACGACAAAAAGAAGAAACCGATAGAACCGTTGTGTCATCGACACTAAGCCAACCTTTCGACGCAAATTCGAGTAGCTCTAAGTGTACGGTGACTTTGCGTTTGGGCTCAATGTTTGAATGACCCCAAAAGATTCTGTTGGGTCTTCGTCACACTTTTTCTCGCCTTTGCGACGGTGCTCGCCATGAAGAAGCCATTCGGTCCAGTTTCAGCGTTAACTCTCTGTTTTGCCCCGCTTTTTGGCCTCCTTGCCGAGTGCCGCGAAGGTCATGCGCAGTCCGCAGCGGTCAACTCTAGCCGCCCGCCGCCCGTGACAACCTCTGCCACCGAGATTGCACGCTCTGCACATCCCACGCCCGACGCGGCCGTATCCCCCACAACCACGCAAGGCGCTGGGGCGTCTCAGACAGACCCCGACGGCAACGACGATGGCGAAGAGGTCGGCAACGGGACGCTAGATCTTTCGCACACCTTGGTGCCTACGAGCGTGGGTCGAGCCCCGGGCGGGCTGCGCCGAATTTGTGATCTCACCGTGTTTCAAGACGCGCTCTTCGTCGCCGCGGCGAACTCTCCGCTTGGCTCGGACGGCGCGGTGATCTCGCGGTTTCAACCCACACCCAACGACAACCACAACTGGACCATGGGCTTTGACTGGAACCGCCCCGGCCAACCCACGCAGGGAGGCGCAGGGGGTCAGGGATTTGTCAGGGTTCACAACATCGGCGACCGTCTCTATGTCCCCGACGCAGACCCGCCGTATGGCGGCTTTGGGATCACCGGATCGGGCACCGATGGCTTTGTATTTGTCTCCGACGCACAGGGAAGATTTCAGCGCGCCCGTGGCGCCACACTTAGACCACCCTCCATCCCCAACGCGCAGGGATACTTCGGCGCGGGGGTGCTCCCTCGGGCCTACCACGTGCTGGATGTGCTGAAATTTCGCGGACGAATGTACGCATCCACCGGATCGGTCGCGCCAGGCCAGCGCGCGTGGTACGGCGCATCTCCGGGCGCCCTGCATGTTGCAAATGAGCGACTATCACGTTGGACCTATGCCGTAGACTACCCTCGCCCGTATCAAAACGGCGTGTGGCGTCTCACCTTCATGACCCGATTTCAGGGCGCACTCTACGCCGGAATCCAAGACTACGACGGCCGCGAGCCAAACGATTTTGTCGTCATTCGTCCCCCCAACGGCGAGCAACAGCTAGCGCAAGCGCACATGACCGCGCAACGTGTGAGCCCTCGTGGAGGGTCGCTCACTTTGCGGTGGTACACCGACCGGGGACGCCTCTTTTGGATCGAGCTTCAACGCGGTGCGGGGGTGTACCTTCACTGGACCTCCGACGGGCAGAGCTGGCGGACGATCGAGCTTCCGGTCGAAGCAGGTGCGCCGTCAGACATCACGCGCTTTCGTGATTCACTGGTGATTCTCACTGAAAATGGGCTCTATAAGATCGCTGATTCACTCGACCCTTCGACTCTTCGCAGGGTTGGCTCAGGTCCCACTCGCCCCGCTGAACAGCACGCCTTCGCAGTGACGGACGCATTTTGTGCGAGCCCACTCGCGGTGTATCGCAACGCTCTGTATGCAGGCTCACAGCTCGGCTCACGGTTGTATCGGTTTGAGTGATCACGGTATGAGCATCGCGAGCGCTCTTTCGACATCCATGTCCGTGAGTCCCAGCGCGGGGTCCGTGCGCACACAACGCAACTCGAGATGAGAAAGCGGTTCGGAGTCTTCAAGTATCACAAAACTTGATGTCTGAAGATTTGCGTCGAGCCACGCTTGAATCTCGTCACCGCGAGTGAAGCGCACGCCATCGGGCGAGGTGTAAAGAGTGGGAGTTTTCCCCAGCAATTTTCCGCCAAATCCAAGCTCGCGAAGGATACTTGAGAGCTCATCGAGCGTGAGAATTTTTCGCCATGAGGTCGACAAGACGATGCTCGCGTCCGCGCGAGTGATCAGTCTGTCCAAACGTTGGACAGCGGCAGGATCGAGCGACGCGGCCGACCACCAGTCAGCGTCGGTTGAGTTCACCGCTGGATGCGCGGCGAAATACTCATCGGAGTTGAGCACTCCATCAAAGTCGACAAATACAATTCTCATCGGCAGCCAACGTGCTTGAGGGTAGTCGATCGCTCGTCGAGAAAGCTAGCCAGCACGGATCGGTTCACTTGAAAGTTCTCGTCACAACGTCGCCTACTGCGTCGAGAGCGAGGCTTTTCTCGGGATTTTTTCTCGCAGAACCGTCCCATCGTGTGATCGCCGTAGTGATCGCGCTCACTCACGTTTCGATTGATCCATCGGCAATGCGTGACCTCGGTCCAAGGTACGGCGTCCGGCCCTGTGACCGTTCACGACTGAGCACAGCTTCGCCCGCAGAGTGCAACTGGCCCATGCCTTCGTCGGGCGGTGCATTGCGCTCGCGCTTGTCTCCTCAAATTTCGTCACTCGAGATGAGGACACTTCCAGCTACAAGCAAAGTAATATCCGCAAACGTGACGGTGGCATCGTTGACGTACAGCAAGTATGGGTAGCCGTTATACTCTTCACACGTGTACTCCTTTTCAAACTCGTTATAGTTCGACTGGAGAATAAGGCTGTTGGG
>JANNCG010000613.1:0-4957 GCA_031386385.1 Myxococcales bacterium | reverse complement strand
CGAAAAAGCTCGGCCTACGATTTGTGCCGTCACGCAGGAGCGGCGATGTCGTGCTTGAGGGCACCGGTATCGGGGCGACCCGTGGGGGTCGTCAGTTGTTCGACAACTTGGATGTGCGAATCAAGCGTCTCGACCGCCTCGCGATTGTGGGCCCCAATGGCGCGGGAAAATCCACGTTATTAAAGATCCTCGCGGGCCTTCGCTCTGACGGGGATCGCGGCGAGGTGCGCCTTGGGACCAATATTGATGTGGGGTATTTTGATCAGCACTTGGAGTCGCTCAACCCTGCGCTCTCCTGCATCGAAGTGGTGCGAGAACTGAGGCCAGATATGGTTGTTGATGCCGTTCGACAATACCTCGCGCGCTTTCGATTTTACGGGGACGATTCGTTTCGCGCAGTGGCGTCGCTCTCTGGTGGTGAACGGACACGCTTGGCGCTCGCGAAACTGCTGTTGGTTTCGCGCAATTTTTTGCTGCTTGATGAGCCCACCAACCACTTGGATCTGCCCTCGTGCGAGATCCTTGAGGAGGCGCTCGCCCACTTTGACGGCACCGTGGTCCTGGTGTCTCACGATCGCTACTTTCTTGAGCGGGTAGCGACCCGAGTGTTGCACTTAGAAAACAGCGTGTTGACTCAGTATTCTGGGACTTGGAGCGACTACGTCTCGCACCAGCGCAAACTCGCGGATGCGCTCGCGCAGGCCGCAGGACCAAGCGCCGAGTCGCGCGCATCGGTGAGCGAAAAAGCTGAAAAAAACAAGGGGAGAGACGGCTACCAAGAGCAAAAAAGGCTCGCCCGCGAGCAAGAAAAACGAGCTCGACGCGTGAGCGAGCTTGAGGCGCTAATTGCAAAAGGCGAAGGCCAAATCGCAGAATTGCGCACAAAACTCTCTTCTGCACCTGGCGGAGACTGGGAGAAGATTGCAGAGTTGGCAGACCAAGAACAAGCGCTCGTCCGACAGATTGACGGCTGGACCGACGAGTGGATGAGAATTTCAGAGTAGAGTATGCAAGACCAACAGGTTTTAAGAATGAAACACACACTGGGGCGCTCGAAGATCGTTCTGCTGACGCTCATTGGTTTGTTGGCGTTGATCGGTTGCAATCGATCGCGTCCGAACGTGCAGCCCGTGGGTGGCGACGCGGAGACGGCGACGGCGAGCTCGAATGTTCCTCAGGCGACGTTTGAGGTGCGGGCAGACAGCACGGACCTGACGTTCTTCTGGTTCGACCAGTTTGGCGTCGCCCACGGGGTGACGAGCGCCAATGAGGTTCCGGCTGAACGGCGTGAGCGGGTGAGGGTGGATCCAATGCGACCCGACCAGCGTGTTGCAGGATTTGTGTACGTCACCGATCTTCGACAGCCAGGTGCAAATGGGACCTACGCCCTACGAACGGTGAGCGCAGAGACGTTCGCCGAAGAGCTGAATCCAGCGCTTATTGCGCGGCGCGCAGAGCAGCAGAATCCCGCGACAGATCCAGCGAATCCGCAAGTGATTGTCTACGGAGCCTCCTGGTGCGGTGCATGTCAGCAAGCAAAAGCATGGTTGCGCTCACAAAATATTCCGTTCGTTGAGCACGACATTGAGCGTGAGCCCGAGGCCGCACGCACGTTGACGACGCAAGCTCAGCAGCAGGGGGTTCCGACCGGCTCGATTCCCATCATTTCGGTCCGTGGCCGGTTGTTTGTGGGATTCAATCCAGCGTCGATCACTCAGGCGCTCGGACGCTCATAACAACATCGCTTATTTCCTATGCGACGGCAGGGCTACAGGGGAGCAATGGGGCGGAGGTCAAGACCGCCAGGATACGCATAGCTGGTGAACGGCGCGATCCCCCAGACTTTGATAGCGAAGCGTGTGGTGCTGTCCACTGAGCGCACAACATGGCTTCCGGGGCGCACCGAAACGATCCGCGTGATCCACCCAGCGCCCGTTGGAATCGACGCCGCACCCACAACCGGGTTGCCATCTAAATCCAGATCTGCGCCTTCTGGAGACACAATATTCACGAAGCTCTGACTGTACGAGGCTGGCGTAAGAAAACGATAGTTCGTTCGGTATTGATCACGGGGCACCTCGAGCACCATCGCCGGGTCTCCGTTGCATCTGGGCAAATCCGGACAGACGTTTCCCGCGCACTGGCACTCAGGCGAATCTCCGAGTCCGCGAAAAAACTGTGCAACCGAAATCGGTGCGGACCCTGTGACTGAAAACCCTTCTGCTGCGGCAAATTCACAGAACTGCCCTTGCATCAGCGTCCGAGAACACGCCGCCGGCGCGGCGATCCCGTCAAAGGTCAACGTCACGCCATCTCGCTGAGCCATCACGCGAATCACCGATGGCTCGAGGTCGTTGAAGTACTTCACGGGCGACACCGCATACGTCCTACCCCACGTTGCGAGCGGAAACAGTTGCTCCTCTAAGTGATCACACGCAGGGCGCTCGATGGGGACCGCCGCGCACTCGTGACCAGAAAACACCGCCACAGGCAGTTCTGCTTCGATGTACGTACCGGTGATGTCTTGGTTTAGCCCCTGAGCGACCAGCTGCAGCACCTCTCCCCGCGCTAGATCAAACATGTATGTTCCTCGGGGGAGCATCTGCGCCGTGTTGCGAGGGTCCCACATGGTTGCAGTGCTTGTGACTCGAACGCGGTTGTTGCCCATCGCATGGGTCCCGACGATCGAGACAAATCCACCTCGCAGCGACGTGGCAATGCATCGGTCCGCTGGCAATCCAATGGGTGGACCTTCTGTGGGATAGCTCATCACGAGGTACTGCCGTCCGAGCACATTTTGTGGCAGTAAGAGAGATGCATCGTTGGTGAAAGAGAAGCGATTTCCCAGGTGATATTCGATGGGATTAAACTGGTAGATTGCCAGTGGTGCGTCAGAGGTGACGTGAAAAGCCCCGTTGGGGACTCTCGCCGACCGCACCGCACAGTTGGGTCCGGGATCCGGCAGGTTGGGGCAACAGCGCATTTGATTTTGCACCAACTCTGCGATCCAAGGCAGTCGCATCACTTCAACAGCGTTCGGTTGAACCGTTCGTACCACTGGCATCGCAAGATTGCCTCCCGTGACGCGAATCGTGACCGGGTATGGTTGAGTACTCGCAAAAGCGATTCCAAACTCGAACTCAGAAGCGAGCCCCCCATTGCCCGTGACGGTGGGCCAGTATTCGCAACCGAGGTACGACTCGCCAAGATCGGCACAGGGATTGATGCATCGACCTTCAACGCAGTGCTGACCCATCCCTGGATCGCACACGACCCCATCGCTCCACGTGTTGCCATCCGCGCTGCACGTTTGGACCGTCTCGGGTGCGTTTGGACTGCACCGAGTGCTTGAGGGAGCGCAGCTGGTGCAACCGATACCTGGCGTGCAAAGTCCCATGCACATCACCGTCTGGCGATAACCACCATTGCCGTCGCACTGCCTCGCGGTGGCAGTGCCGGGAAGACACTCCCACTGGCCGTCTGTGCACCGCGACGAGGACTCGCTCAGCGTGGCGTCCATCAGTGAGGCGCCATCGGTACCGAAGCGACTTGGTCCGGAGCATCCGGCACTAGCGAGGTGCAAGAGAGTGACTATCATAAGTTCTAAACTATAGGCACGGGTCGCTGTCCGCATCAGACAACGTCACCACAGTGTTGCCTATGCGTGCAATCGGAATGCCTTTGTACAACCCCTCGCAAATCCGCGGAGCCCGAGCGGCTCAGTCGCCGGGAGTATCTCGCGCGATCACTCCCGAGTCTTCCGTCGGGGTCGGAGGACCATTTGGGTAGCATCGAGTGCTTGAGAAATCGGCACAACACCGAGCGAAAGACTCGCGAAAGGCACTCGAGGTGGAGGGTGTCCAGCCCATCCCGATGAGCGAAAATTCAGCATCCACCCGGCGGCCACTCCGCTCGGTGACATGGACCTCAGCAATGATGCTGCCGCCGTTAAAAAAACGGCATACATCGTTTGGGGAGGCCTGCACGGCGAGCCACTCGCTAGCGCGGGTCGTTGGATCGATGGCGTTCCAGGTGTTTCCGTTGTTTACCGCGAACGAGATCACTGAACGATCTGGGCGTCGGAGTGTCACGTTGATGGACGGAGCGCTCTGGCATGAGTTTATCCCGCGCACTTGGATCCACACGTGTTGACCTCCCTGAAAACCCTGCGTTAAAGCTACCGAGACGCCGTCCCGAAGCACTGCAAAAGTGGAGGGATCATCGCTGCCGCCTGTGCCTACGATCAATTGTAGCGGGGCATTGGGCGGATCGCACGGAGCGCACTGAAGCAAACCCAAAGAGACCGCGATCGCAGCGCCGAGACGACGGTGATGAACGGCCCAAATTCGACGGCTCACGAGTTTGACTCTCCGTCCAACGAAGTTGCAGCGTCGGTTGCGCTGTCCCGGGGCAGCGTTGCGTCCATTCTAACGCCACCATCCCCAACGCACGGACGCCGCCATGCGTCGCGAATGTCCGGTCGCGCCATCAGATCGATGTCGGGGACTCGTACACGCAACTCTCGATGCGCGATTTTTCCGTCGTCTGTTGTAGCGTCCACGATGAGAGTGATCGGTTGGCCCAGTATCGAGCAATATTCGTAGCGATTGAGATCGTCAGAGACCACAACGCGAATCGCCTCAATGGCCAACTGCGACGGGTTCGTCGGATCGGGGCGCCACGGCAAGCGAAAGCGGACGTATCCAACCTCGTTGCAGCCGTGGAGTGCACGGATCTCGACGAGTGGAAGAACGGCTTGATTTCCGTTGCTAAATCCAGTCCCACGAAACGCAACCAACACGTGCTGCAGCCCCTGTTCGCCGGGGACGAGGTAGAGCTCTCCGTCCTGCTCAATGGATCGAAATTGCTCAAGTGTACCGTCGCGGCCGGTGCCTACGGTCAGAGACAGACTTCGATCGAATTCGCACTGCAAAATCGCACATCCGTCTGCGCTCGT
>JANNCG010000612.1:0-4257 GCA_031386385.1 Myxococcales bacterium | reverse complement strand
CCCGGGACTGTCACGCGGATGGGGGTCATCTGCGAGACACCCACTCCTGCACGAAGCCGAAGCGCGACAAAATCACTTCGCTGCGCGACGTAGTAGTCGATCACCGGTTCGATCGCTGGTGGGACCGAGTAGCCGTTCGCCGTAAGCCAGTCGCGGAGATCCATTGCGTTTGCGCTGCTCACGATGGCAACTTGGTACGGCCCCACGATCTCTTCTCGCTGCACCACCACGCTTGAATCGCGCGGCGACGCAGGGACGTCTGCAGCAGTTGCGGCGTCGAGTCCGCTCCAAGGAGGCTGGCAAAATGGCTGACAAAATGGGCAACTCGGGGGAGGTGGAGGATACGCAAGGCTCTGCGGCGTCAACCGCTCAAGCGCCGCGGGAAAGCGATCGTCCGCCACGGCGATGCGCACCGATGGGTCGAAGTGGATTGGTAGGATCCACGCAAAATCTTCAGGATTGCCAGCGTAGTTGAACTGATCCCAGAGCGTGGTCTGCGTGGCTGACACCGATAAAACCATGCGATGACCGAGGACTGAGCTTGGCGCACGCGGCGGAGTGAAGCATCCCCCACACGCAGCGGCGACTGAAGGATGGGCCCCAACGGCAAGGGTGCACGCGAGCGCGAATGCAACAAACGATGAACGGTAAGTCATGGCGAAAAAGTTCCCCTGGTAAGTGTTGTGTTCTGTAAAAGGTAGGCTAACAGTAACACGGTTGGCGCTCAGCGGGACGCTGCCTAGCGCCAAAAACGCAGTGTTCACGCCGGCTAGCTTTGTGTGGAGGTCTTGTCTAGATTGCGTCGTGTCCGTGATAGGCTCGCGCCATGAGTGACGAAAGCGCTGAAGTCAAATCCGAAGCTGCAGAAAAACCTGAAGCTAAAACCGAAGCTAAAAGTGCAGTCACGGGGGCCAACCCCGTCGTCGAAGCCATGCGAGGGTTAGCGTTTGCCAGCCTCGCGCTCGGCGCCGTCATGATTGGGACCGCAGTGATCACAATCTCTCATGGACTGCGCTCTGCGGCGCTGAGCCCACTCGCTCCGGGAGTGCTGGCGTTGTTGACTGCGGTGTTGCTCTTTCCCGCAGCGGCCAATGTTGAAAACGCAGAGAGCAGAGACGCGGAGCGAGCGATCCTAGCGGGGCTCTTTCGCGACATTGCGCGATACAGCTCGCTCACGTTAGCGCTGTGTGCGATCTCGTTTTTGATCGTGAATTTTCACTAAATTCGCGTTTTGACTCGCTCAATGCGTCGCAAACTCAAACGTCGCGCGCACAAACTCTGAGTCGAGAAACACCGGTCTATCTGCCTCGCTAAGCCCGCTCGCGATCATAAGTAGTCGGCTCTTTGCGAGTCCCAACTCTCGCTCAAGCTGCGCGCTTCTGCCGGGCTCGCTTCGCGTGGCTCGAAGAGCGGTCAAGCGCTGGAGAGTCATCAGGGTGCGGGTGCTCATAAAAAGGACGGACCCCGGGAGGACCAGTGACTCGGTGTAGACAAGCGCGCGCTCGTGCTCGTTGAGTACGTTGGCGCAATACGAAGCCAGCGTAAGAAAAATGTTTCGATACGAGACCATTGAGCCCGTTTCAGCGGCGAGCGCATCAAGCTCAAGAAGGCACTCTCGAATGACGGTCTTGTCGGCGAGATGGGTTCGCACGGTGCTAAAAATGACCGAAGAACGCAGCCCGAAATGCACGTGTCGCCACTCGGGGTGCGTGTGTTTTGCCATGAGATGCCGGCAGTCCACCGGCTTGCGGCCAAAGCCTCCCAGGTGCGCTTGGACAAAAATCAGCCAGTCTTGAAACTGTGTTGTGTCCGCAGTACTCATCCGCTCACATTCGTCTAAGAGCGTTCGAGCTTCGTCCTCAAACCCAAACTCAGCGGCGAGCCACACACACGGCAGAGCGACCTCGACAAACCGAGCCGGGGTCGCGCAGGTTCGCGCGGTTCGGATGGCCAAACGGTACTGCTCTAACCCGCGCGGATCGTCGTCTGCTGCGAGCAGACAAGGCACATACGAGTCACGTAGCATCGTGAGCGCGGGGTACGTCTCAACGTCCATGGGAGACTTTTCAAACGCATCGGCAACCTGGCGAGCCCTGTCCATGAAGCCGGTGTGCATGAGTGACACCAACAAGAGCGAGAAGGTCATCACGGACGCAAACGTGGGATAGATCAAGCAGGGCTGGGCAAAAAGCTCTCGGCATTCGGCCTCGACGTCCATCGGGATCCCCCCGTGAATCTTCATCGAAATGAGGCTGCCTTTGAGGTTGAACCAGGCGACGGATCGCCGGTCAAGATCGTCGCTGTTCGTGCGCTCTTCGAGCATCCCGAGCTGATCGAAGCGCTCTAAAAACACTGCCGAAAACAACGCATTGAAAAGCGCCTCGGCTCTCAGCCCTCCGGTGACGCCAGCTGTATCGCACCGCGCCGCGAGCTCTGCGACGAGCTGAAACTCACCGAGGTCTGTCGCGATATCTATCGCTTTAAGATAATACTCGGCCATGCGGTTGAGCGCGTTCGCCTTCTCGAAGTGTGCGGCGATTTCGGCGGGGCGCTCGGGCGAGTGCGCAATCATCCACTCAGCGGCGGTGTGGTGCGCGTGTATTCGATCACTCGTCGTAAGCATCTCGTACGCAGCTTTTTGCACCAGCGAGTGACGAAAACTCCACAGGGACCCTTCGATTGTGTGCTCGTTGTGATCCGCCGTATTGTCTGCAGGTGAGATGAGCAGCTCTTCTTGTCGAAGCCGTTGCAGCGCCTCGTGGGTGTTGACCGGGTCTGAGTCCGTGGGTGCGTACATTCGCTCGATCGCTGACGCTCTAAACTCGGCACCAAACACGCTCGCTAATCGCAGAACCTTGCGAACCCCCGACGGAAGCTGTCGGAGGCGAGATTGCACAAGGGCAACCGCGGAGGTCGGAAGGTCATCAAGCTTGTCATTGACTCCGACGTGCCGAACGATCTCTTCCAGTAAGAATGCGTTGCCGGCGGACATCTCGACGACTTGTGCGATGGTCGTCGCTGGCACATCGGGCCCTAGCAATTGCCTCACGACACGCTCTGCGGCTCTTTTTCCGAGCGGCTCAAGCTTCAGCAGCGTCGTATTTTTCGCTGCAAACAAAGCGGGAAACTGCGTCTCCCCCTCAGGCCACGTGGTCACCACCACATACACCGGGACGTTGCTCAACGACTCCCACACTCCGAGCAACACGCTCAGCGTGGCGGCGTCGGCCCAGTGGCAGTCTTCAAGCAAAAAAATCACCGTCTCGGTCTTTGCGAGGCCTCGAAGCCAACTCTCAAACACCGAGGTGAGCCGCTGGCGCATTTGTTGTGCGTTATTGCGGGCCTCTTGCAGCGCAGCGCTTGGGTGCGGTGTGGGACAGTTTGCAAGCTCACCGAGGTACTCGATCGCCTCGGTGGGGTTTGCGCTTCCGCCAAGTCGCAAGATCTCTGTCGCCTTTGCGCTCAGCTCTCTCCACCGTCCCTCGGGAGTGTCCGCTTGAGAGGATTCACGCACGCCGTGCACACTCTCGATCCACTGTTGCATGATCGAAAACGCGGTGTTGTTGGCGCCAATATCTCCCTTCGCAAGCGCGATTCTCAGCGCGGGACGGTCAGAGATGCGCGCGACAAACTCACGACGGACTCGGGATTTTCCAACTCCCGGTGGCGCTACGATGACCACCATTCGGGCGGCCTCTTCGTCCATGACTTCATCAAGGGTTGCCAGCAACAGCTGCAGTTCTTTCTCACGGCCTACGCATGGCGCTGCACGACCGAGGATCAACCGGGCGTCGTCTCGGCTCGCGGTGTAGCTGCGCAAAATCGACTCGGTCCCCACGCGCTCAACGTGAAAATTGGTGCTCAACAGGCTCGCGGTTGCGTCATCCACGGTGATGCCATGGACGTCGTTCAGGGAGGTGATGGACTGTGTTGCGCGAGTGCTCCACGCGGCGGGGGACAACACTGGGCGCCCGAGGCCATGCTCACCGGACTCGGTCTGACTGAGGGTGAGCGAGAGGTTCCAGTTGGGGAGGGCGTCGAGCAAATCGAGGGCGGCTCGGGCGGCACGTGAGACTCGCTCGCTGATCGCGGTTCCCTGCGAACATGCTAGCAAAAGTGCTCCATCGGCGAGCTCAGTGCACGTCGCGCCCCAACGCTCGGCTATTTTTTGCCCAGCCGCGAGCGCGTCTCGCTCGTCAACTTGCGCGACAGAAGCGTCCTCGCCGTTGATGGATTCACTGGCTGCATCAGAAGACC
>JANNCG010000607.1:0-3198 GCA_031386385.1 Myxococcales bacterium | reverse complement strand
GGCAGTTCAAAAACCTCCCCGTTGAGTCCTCCATCACACCGTCACCCGCGGACGCTCCTTCGGTATCACTATGAATGACAAGCGGATCATGCGGTTCTTTCTGCTCACGTCGCTGTATTTTGCTCAGGGGCTTCCGTTTGGATTTTTCACGCAGTTTTTGCCCGTGATGCTCAGGCAACAAGGCGTGTCACTCAAGGCGATCGGGGCCTCGTATTTGCTCGCGCTCCCGTGGTCGCTCAAGTTTTTGTGGGCCCCAGTGGTGGATCGCTACGGCTCTGAGCGCGTGGGCCGCCGGCGGTCTTGGATATTACCCATCCAAGCGTTGAGCATTTTGGCTCTCGTGGCGATTAGCTTTATCGATCCAAGACAGTCGCTTCGCCCCGTGGCTTTGAGCATTTTGCTCTGCAATTTTCTTGCGGCCACGCAGGACATCGCCACCGATGGTCTCGCAGTAGACAGCCTGCACGAGACTGATCGTGGGCTCGGCAACGCCATTCAAGTCGCCGGATATCGCATTGGAATGATCGTCGGTGGAGGCCTGCTGTTGCCGCTCTTTGCCGCCACCAACTGGCGGATCACCGTGCTCGCCATGGCCATGGCGTTGGCGGTCGCGAGTGTTCCGATCGCGCTGCATCGTGAAGAGGCTCGCGCGAAAGACCCAAACAATACAACAGTTGAACAAGGCCCTTATCGAACCGCCGGAACCGCCGCCCGCTCACTGCTAAAATCCGTCACAGCCTTCGGTTGGCACCGGCCCGGGATCTGGCAGTGGGTGTTGCTTCTGCTCACGTACAAAACCGGTGACTCGCTCGCCTCGGGGATGGTTCGCCCGTTCACCGTAGACCGCGGCGCCTCGCTCTCACAGATCGGTTGGATGTTAGGAATCCTTGGTTTCTCAGCGGGACTCCTCGGTGCCGTCACCGGCGGCGCGCTCGTGAATGTGCTGGGCCGAAGGCGCGCGCTCATAGGGTTTGGGTTGTTTCAAGCCGCCTCTGTGGCGCTGTACGGCGTCCTCGCAGCAGCCAGCACAACGTCGATCAACGCCCTCGCCGCGGCCGCCACGTTTGAGCACTTTGCGGGCGGCTGCGCGACCGCAGCGCTCTTCACCGTGATGATGGACGCGTGTCGCAAAGACCAAGCTGCGACCGACTACACGGTGCAGTCCTGTGCCGTGGTGATCGCGACGGGTCTGGCGAGCTCTCTCTCAGGGGTCTGTGCACAGATGCTTGGGTACCGTGGGATGTTCACCCTCGCGTCGGTCCTCTGCGTCCTAGGGGTGTTGTACGTGGCATTTGCCTATGACCGGGCAAAAGCTGCGCTCGCGACCACTGTGTGACCCGTGAATCAATTCGCGCGACCCCACGTCTCACCGCGGCTGTGATTTGAATTGAATAGGCATTGAATAGGCATTGAATAGAGAAAGCTGATTTGATGTTCGAGCCTGAGTTCATGTACAGTCCACGCAACGGTGCTCTCAAAAAGGTAAGCAAATGATTCGAATCGGTCGTCGACAGAAAATGGTTGGAGCCGCCGTTGCGGCCCTCTCGCTTGTGTTTGGTGGGCAATCGGCGATTGCTCAACGCGGAGGTGGCAGCTCGCTGGTCTTTTTAAACGCCCGTCCGCCGCGAGATTTTCACGGAGATATTCGTGGCTGGGCCAACGGCCATCGCGCGCAAGCATACGAAGAAGACACCGCCAATCACGTGTGGCGCATCAACATGTTTGTCTTCATGGCCCGCGCTCCCAACGTGGTCTCGCTGACCCTTACTTGGTTTCGAGTGGATGGTCGCGTGTCGCGGTACTTAAGCAATGAGACCGTGAATGTCGGCGATCCCACACAACGGATCCTGTTTCACACCACGACCGTTCGTCGCTCTGCGGGTGAGTTTGATCCCATGGAGCAGTACGAGGCACAAATCTCGCTCAACGACTCGCGCGGAGCCCGTGAATTGGCTCGCGGACGCATTCGGCTCAATGGTCAAGTTGAGCGCCGCGTGGGTGGCGTGGTTGACTTCACCCGCCCAACGCCTCCATAACAATCTGCATCACAGACACGATGCAAACCTCTCGGCGACTCTTTCTTAAGCAATCGGCGATTGCCACAGGCACGGCCCTTGGACTTGCCGCTTGTCGCGAGCCCTCAGCCGCGATCTGGGTTGATCGCTCGACACGACGAGTGGCTCGGATGTTAGAGGGGCAAGCGACGATGGAGGGCGCGGGAGTCCCTGTGGTGCGGGCGATCGGGCAGTCGCGATTGAGACACCTGGATCCCTTCGTGCTTCTGGACCGGTTTGAGAGCGACGATCCAAGCGCGTTTATGAGGGGATTTCCAAGTCATCCGCACCGAGGCTTTGAGACGGTGACCGTGATGCTCGAGGGCGCGGTGCAGCATCGGGACAGCCGAGATAACGAGGGACTTATAGTGGGCGGTGGCGTGCAGTGGATGACCGCAGGGCGCGGGATCATCCACTCAGAGATGCCCCAGCGCGCCAATGGACGCGTGTCCGGATACCAGCTGTGGGTCAACCTGCCATCGCGCGAAAAAATGTGTCTGCAGCACTATCAAGACCTGCAGCCGCAACAGCTCAGCGAGCTTGTCTTGACGCCCTCGCGAAGTACGTTAAGGATCATCACCGGCAGCGTTCATGGCGTGCGTGGCCCGGCGCGAGACACTCCTGTGCATCCCACTGCGATGACGTTGTTGTTGCAAGACGAGCGCGCAGTTGAGTGGCAAATTCCCAGGCAAAACGTGGCGTTTATTGCGGTGCACAGCGGAGTACTTGAAGTGGGTCCCGAGGGCTCCCCCACGATCCTGCGTCCCAACTCCCTCGCGATCCTCGAACCCGGAACCCACGTCCGCGTCCGCGCCCGCGCAGCCAACACTGGCGCTTTTTTCGCATCGGGTCAGCCCCTCAACGAACCTATCGTCCAGCGGGGACCGTTTGTCATGAGCACCGAGGCTGAGATTGAGCAGGCGTTTAATGACTACCGCGCGGGCGTGTTGGATCAGAGTTGAGGGGGGATAGCTACAGATCGAGGTTGGCAAACCCACCGCGACCGATCGAACACGCCGTCTCGGCTGCGTTGGCGTAGGTATCCCACGGCGGCACTCGACCATCTTGAACTACTGATCCACCCCACTCGGAGCGCTCTGGGCCTTGAAGATCTGCCTGCGACATCCCAGCCGGAAGTCCCGGA
>JANNCG010000569.1:0-5108 GCA_031386385.1 Myxococcales bacterium | reverse complement strand
CTTGTGCATCTCGTACAAGCGATGCACGCCCGTGGTGGTCTCTTCGCTCAACCCACGAATGGGGTCCGCGCCGGTGAACAACTCGGGGTGCTTCTTGTGGATGATCACCGTGAGATCGCCGCCGTCGTCGAGGATCATGTTGGGGCCTTTTCCGCCGGCAAACGCGAACAATTGCTGGTCGATGCACCAGTCGTACTCTGGCTCAGTCTCGCCCTTCCACGCAAACACCGGAACACCCGACGCCGCAATGGCCGCCGCCGCGTGATCTTGCGTCGAGAAAATATTGCAGCTTGTCCATGTGACTTCTGCGCCAAGCGCCACCAATGTCTCAATCAACACTGCAGTCTGAATGGTCATGTGCAGGCAGCCTGCAACGCGTGCGCCCTTGAGGATTTGGCTTGGGCCAAACTCTTCGCGCAAGGACATCAAGCCTGGCATCTCTTTCTCAGCGATGCGCATCTCTTTGCGGCCCCAATCAGCGAGGGACATGTCTGCAACTTTGTATTTTCCAGCGACTTCGTTCGGTACTTTTGACATTTGAATTGATCCTTTTTGTGACTTTGAACTAGTTGTTGTTTTCGTTAAATTTACTGTAAACAGTGCGAGTTTTTCACTCCCACCGCGATGATCCATGGCACGTTTCTATCCGGCCCGCTCCCCCGATAAACCGACGGAACCTCCAGCACCCCTCGATGCGTCAACCCCGCCTCGCGAAAAAACTCTTTGAGCTCTTGAGCCTCAAACCCCAACCACAAATCTGCCTGCTGCGTCCTCAGGGCTTCATCCTCGTGCGCGGCATAATCCAAGAGCACTACCGCACCCCCTGGTGCACACAGCTTCGCCAACGCGCGCACGGTCTCTGCCGGTTTGGGCGAGTGATGCAACACACGGACGGCGAGCACCAACTCTGCGCCACCTAAGGACTGCACCTGATTGACAAGCTTTGCGTCATCAAGCTCAGCACACACCAAAGACACGTTTGTATGTGACCGTTGCAACAACCGCTCGCGACACGCGCCAAGCTGCGCCTCGCTTCGGTCGACGCCAATCACGTGCTCAAATGCAGGCGCAAGCGCTTCAAGCGCCGCTCCATCACCCGTCCCTGCGTCCACCGCCAGCTTGCGCGAAGGCAGCAGCGCTGCGAGCGCCATTACATACGCTGGCCCTTCAGCCGGCCAGCTTGGCGCACTCACACGTGCACGCGCAAAAAACTCTCGCGTACTCTTGTCACGCGCTCGCACGACCTGCGCCACACGGACGAGCAGCCCTTCGCGCTCACACAACGTGCGCCCCGTCGCGAGCGCATCACAGATCACCGGATCAGTGCTCACCGCGAGCTCATCCAAACGCAACAGCGTCCAGGTCCCCTGTCGTCGATCGACCAGCAACCCGGCTTGCCGAAGGACTGCCGCGTGCCGTGACACGTTGGGCTGCGACTCACTCAACAGCTCTGCGAGCTCACTCACCGCAAGCTCATCCATCGCAGTCAACGCTAGCAAGCGAAGTCTCAACGGCTCAGCGAGAAGCTTGTACAGCTCCCACCGCTCGGCCTTTGGACTGCTCGAAATAGACATCAACAAGAGGCATATATTCTTAGTTGCGTATGAATGCAAACATGATTCTGTCGCATTGTTGGCCTAACAAGTGCTTCTATGGTCGATTACCTAGGGCTCCCATGACCAAGACCACGGCAAAACTGCGCAACCTTGATGGCAAAGGACTGCTTGTTCAACCGCTTTCTGTCGAAGCAGAGGTCCAAGCACAGCTCATCCAGCGATGGCGGAGTCATATTGCAGAAACGCAATCATTTGTCCGTCTCGCAGTTGCATTCTTGCAAGCGAATCCCAACGCAGAGCGTCGCGCACAGGTCGAGCAGCTGTTTTCGACTGAAGCGCGAGTGATCGCGATGCTCCCGTTGATCGATTTGTCCGAGCTCCACTCGGGCCATACACCAGAGCAGTCGGGGGTCACGATGCTCAGGCCAGACGGTCTCCGTGCGGGGGTATTTTTGCGATCGCTGCGTGAGCGAATTTGTGCGCGCCTTCGTGGGCTCACCAAAGCGAGCGAGACCGACAGCGCGTTTGAGCCATTGGTGCGCGCGATCAACGCCGCCACCACGGATCTAACCCACGCACTCGATCTGCTTGAGCTGTTGCTGTTTCCGCGACTGACCGAGCTGAGCGTGGATGGCGCCGAGGCGCTGGGTCGTGCCGCAGAGCTTGTGCAACGCAAGGTGACGATTGACTGTGTGGTTTCGATTCGGGTACCGCAAGTGCGCGGGCTGTATCGTTTGCTCGCAACGCTGCTCGATCATTGTGATGAAGAGTCGACAGTTCGTGTGAATTCAGACGCCCTACGAGCGGTGATCACCATGCCGATGCCCAAAAATAGAATGGCAGACGATCGCCTGTATTTTATCAGATTTTGTGCGCATTTAGGCAAAATGACTTTCGACCGCGACGAAGACTCAGTCAAGCTCACCATGCCATTGATGATTCGCTAATTAGTTATATTTACTGTAAGTACACTTCGCGCTTTCATCATACTACGGCTTCGGAATCCGCAACGTCTTGCTGATCATCGCGCTCCCGTTCAGCGCATAAATGAGCACCAGGGGATGCAACACAAACGGCCCAATCACGTGCGCCCCACCCGGAAGCGCCTCATGGATCATGGCTTTCTGCGCCATCACAAACAGCACCAAGACCAGCACCAACGACGTCGGGATGGGCGTCCCCTCGAAGTACTTCACCTTGCCAGACTCATCCGAGAGCTTCGACGCCGTCGCGTTGTAGCGCGCCAAGCGCGAGAGCCCACAGCCCACAAAGTACACCAAGATCACCGCGTCCCAGCCCCCGCGCATTCCGAGGGCAAACGCCAGCGCTGCAGGCGCGACACCAAACGCCACCGCGTCCGCGAGCGAGTCGAGCTCTTGCCCAAGCAGCGATGCCTCGTGGCGCAACCGCGCAATGCGGCCATCCAACACGTCACACACCAGAGAGACCGGAAGCAACGCAAACGCCGCCCACAACGCAGTCCTATCGCGATCCACAAGGTAGCGCATTGAGCAAAGCACTGAGCCCATCCCCGCGAAGCCGTTGCCAAGCGTAAAAAGATCCGCCACGTGAAAGTCGCGAATCATTGAAAAGTGTCGGGGCTTTTGAGGGTCTGTCACAGCAATACTCTTTTGTATGGCAGGATCTCGCTGAATGTCGATTGAGAACACCGTAGAATTTGAACCACGCCCCACTTGTCTCACTTGCGGACGCCCACAGGTCACTTGCTATTGCGACGCGGTGACGCGGTTCACGACCAGAACGCAGGTGCTGATTGTGCAGCATCCGAGGGAGCGGGATGTTCCGATCAACACCGCGAGGATCGCGAAGCTGGCGCTTGAGCGATGCGAGATCGTCAACGCGATTGAAGCGGATGAACACCCGTTGGTGCAAGCGGTGCTTGAGCGAGCAGAGCGAGGCGAGGCGGTGGGGCTGCTTTTTCCCGGTGAAAATACGGCGAATTTGCGCCAGCTCCGCGAAGGAGAAAACCCCACGTTGGTCGTGGTTGATGGCACGTGGTGGCAAGCTGCGAAGGTGCTGAAGCGATCACCCAAGCTCGCCGCGCTGCCCAAGTATGCGCTCTCACCCGCTGAACCTAGTCGCTATCGCATCCGCAAAGAGCCAGCGTTTGAGTGCCTCTCGACGATTGAAGCGATCACTGACGCGTTGGTCGAGCTTGAGCCCGAAGGCACCATTGATCCAGCAGCGATTTTGAAGCCCTTCGAGACCATGGTCGATCGCCAGATCGCCTACGCAAAAGAGGGAAAGGGCCGTGGGCGCCACAGCTCGAAGACGCCTAAAGAGCCAAGAATTCCAGTGCTGCCCGAGGCGTTTGTCCTGCGTCCCGAGTCGCTCGTGGTCGCGTACGGAGAGGCCAACGCGTGGCCGTGGGAGACACCCAACAGGCCCAAAGGCGAGGTGGTCCATTGGGTCGCAGAGCGGCTGAGTGATGGCGAAAAACGCGCGTGGGTGATCGCCCCTCGGGACGCGCTTGGGCCTAACACGCATTTGCACACACGATTGGATCGAGACGAGATTTTGCAGGGTGTTTCGTGGGAGCAGTTTGTGATTGAGTGGCGCGCGTTTGTTCCCGCTCCGTGCACCCTCTGCACGTGGAACACCTTCGCCGTGGATCTTCTTCACAACGAATGTGTGGATCGCGGCGTCGGTGCGCTGTGGGACGAATGGGTAGACGTGCACCCCGCTTTCGCGCGATTTTTGTGCGAAAAAATTGGAGCCCTAGAGCCGTGCGCCGCGCGTTTTGGTGATGCCCCAGCACCGTGGACCAAGGGGCGCGCGGGAGAGCGAATTGGGCTGATCGCGCAAGTGGCGAGAGGGATGTTGGGCGAGACTCGTTGTGCTACACAGGGTGCTGTCTAACAACCGAAGGGCGCTACCCATGTCCGCTGGCTACCGTGATGAACTCGAAGCTGAACTCGCTGCAAAAGAGTCGCTTCAAGCACAACTGAGTGAGCTGCAAGCACAGCTCAACCAAGCACAAAACGCACTCGGCGAAGCTCAGAGCACTCTGATCCAGCAGCAAGCAATGTACCAACAGTGGGGCGCTCCCGCAGCCGCACCGCAGGCTGAAAAACGAGACCCACAGATTGCGTTAGTCATCTTCTTTGCGATCGTCATTTTGTTTTTCGCAGCCGCTGTGATTTTTTTTGTATTGGGTTCAAGCTCTCAGAGCACTCCGCCGTCGACGGTGCGTGTCGAGTCGGTACCGGTCGTCCCGGCGCTCGCGGACCCGGCGCCACAGATTGTCCCGGAGCCCGAGCAACCGAGCACTGCCGTCCATCCAGTGGTTCCTGCTCAACGTGCGGCGTTTTGAACCAACGAGAGATCGTAGTTTAGGGCAACTGAGTTCGCCTTCGCGCTCAACACACCAGAGGCCTCTGTGCTAAACCAAGAGCACTCTAACCACTGAAAGTCCTCTCCCATGTCCGCTGGCTACCGTGATGAACTCGACGCTGCACTCGCTGCGAAAGAGTCGCTTCAAGCGCAAAACAACGAGTTGCACACACAGCTCAACAGACGCAAAACGCCCTC
>JANNCG010000518.1:0-4512 GCA_031386385.1 Myxococcales bacterium | reverse complement strand
GCCAACCCCGGCCCCACTGGTCGAGGCATGGCGGGCTTGTTCACGGTAAGCTCGCAAACAGGCGGATCGATCGCGCAGCGTGCGACGAATGGGCGCGCTCCGTCAGCAGATTTTGGGCTTGATACGATGGACCCGGTGTATGCGCGACAGTCGTTTATGCTCAGCCTCGGCGCCCCAGGGGACATCGACCGGGACGGGCGTGACGACATCTTAATCGGCGATAGTTTTCAAGGGCGCGAGCCCGACGCGATGTTGGTGCGACCCGGGCGGGTGTTGCTGTTTCGCTCAAGCGGTGGGGCAAGGCTTGACCTGCAACCGGGACAAACCCTCGCGGGGCAAGCGATGCGAGATTTGTACTTCGGCCGCGGTCTTCCGTAATCGAGGGATCTCGTCTGCGAACTCAAAGTCGGTCGCGCTCAATACCGGTGGCGAAGCCGGTCCCGCTCAACGCACGAATACAACTTATAGGTTAACTAGCCGGAATCGAACCGAGCACATCCTCATCCACAGTGAGGCGCGCAAACCATTACGCAATAGCTAACATAGTGGAGTGATTGGGACTCGAACCCAAGAAGCCCGAAGGCGATTGATTTACAGTCAATCCGTTTAGCCGCTCACACATCACTCCGTATCACCGCAGCGGGCCGCCAGCCCGTAGGTGTCAATACGAATGTCGATGGGAGTAGAAGAGATTCACAGCGGACTGACAGTGCGTCTGCCGAGGAGAGCTGTCAACCAGTCCTCTGCACAAATATTGCGGCTTGAGCGTGCACACCGCGACTGTTCACGCTCACAGCCCGTGATCATCGTTGAGCTTTTCGGACCGGTGGATGAACTCTTCAATCTCAGCCCGACTCTCTGCCACCACCTGCGCCGTCGCCGCCGCCCGAAGTGACCGTGCCTGCTCCCAAACGGGCTTTGTCCAAAGTTCGACCAGTGACGTTCGCCCCAAAGATTGCCAGCTCGGCCAACCGTTCACGACAAGCTCACAGTCGTTGCTCACTGCCCAATCACGATTCTGCAGCAGCCAGGGATCCGTGTGTTCGGTCTGTGAAAAGAGCTCTTTGTGCGCGACGATCACGGCGGGACGCTGCTCGAATAGGTACATCTTCGCGTGATCGTACCCACGAAGCCCGTTGCCCACTGAAGCGACCATCGGCCTGATTTTTAGCAGCGAATCGCGATGTGTGATCCCGGTCGCGCGCCGGAGTTGGTGAGCGCATAGATACTCTTGCTCAGCCGCTTCACGCATGGCTTTGAGGCACGCCTCAATGTGCGCGGTTCGCTCGCTTCGGGGCCACGATGAGAACGTCGCGAGTGTCACTGTCATGACTTCTGTGCTAGCGAAAAACAAGGCTCATGCCCCAGACAATATTCGTACAATCGTGCTGAGCCTAGCTCCTCCTTGGACTTCGAGAAGCCTCTATCACCGCTGTTCTTTGATGTGCATCACCGGTTCGCATTGCATCGAGCCGTACTGTGGGCGTACGAATTGCAAAAGTTGATGAACGAAACCACTGACGCCCCATCGACCCCTGTCGAAGTCCCCGTCGAAGCCCCTCTCGACGCCAATGCTCACCTCGCAACGGACGATCGCAAAATGCAGTGGTTGCTCGCGGTCGCATCTTTCACGCTGGTTGGATCTGAAGTCGCGCTCACTCGCTTGCTCTCTGCAGTCACGTGGTACGGCCAGGCGTTTTTTGTTCTCAGTCTTGCGATGGTGGGGTTGGCCGCGGGTTCACTCGACGCCGATGGTTCGCGAGACCGGTACCCGCACTGGGGCACGTTTGTCGCTTCTCGATTTGCTCGCATGACCGTGGGCCTGCTGATCGCGACCACCGTCGCGTGCCTGTTGAGTGTTCAGTCCGGGACCGCCTGGGCGTCGCTGCTGCGGTTGTTGGTGCTGTCAATCGTGTGCACCGCACCCCTCGCGAGTGGGGGTGCTGTCGTTGCGCGGCTGATGGCCGACAGCAAGCTGAGCACCGGTCGCTTGTACGCAGTGGATCTGGGCGCTGCGGCGCTCGGGGCGCTTGCGCCGTTGGTCTTATTGGGACCTTTCAGCGCGCCGGGGGCTCTGCTACTGCTCGCGACCCTCTCTCTGATCGCGAGCGTCGTGAACGCTGAGAAGAGAGCGCGCTCCGTTCGGATTGCTGGCTCGGTCATCGCGTCCATCGCGACGGTGCTTGCACTGTTTGGGACGCTTAACCTTCAGCCGATGTATCTCAAAGGCAACGTCCGGCCAGACTCAAATCACCTGCGATTTGAGCAGTGGAACTCACTCTCCCACGTCATGCTCTCAGAGTTTTATTCGCGCCCCATGCCCCTTTGGTCCCCATCGCCACGAACACCGGGGATTCAAGCGCGACTCGCGTTTGCTTTTATCGACGGAGAGGCGGGGACTCCCCTTTATGCACAGCAGCAAGTGCAAGAGCTCACCGCGCTGCGGTTGGACGCTGTCTTCACCGCGCACGAGCTTCGCAGTGGTGGTGTGTCTTGCGTGATAGGTGTCGGTGGCGGGCGTGATCTAGCAGCTGCGCTTATCGCTGGGCATGACCGTGTCCTTGGCGTCGAGATTAACCCTGCGATCATCGCGATGCACCGCGCTGCAGGCAACGATTCTCGCTTGCTCGAAGACCCCAGGATTGAGCTAAAAATTGGCGACGGGCGTGTGGTGTTTGCGCGCAGTGACGTCGAGTGTCGCGTGTTGCAAGCGTCGCTGGTGGACACCTGGGCAGCGACGGCCGCAGGAGCATTTGCACACGCCGAGGCGACGCTTTACACACGCGAATCGTGGGCGATTTTTCTACGAAAAGTGCAGCCCAACGGAATCTTAACTTTCTCGCGGTGGTACAACCCCGCGAAAGTGGACGAGACTGCGCGATTGCTCTCGCTCGCGGTCGCCGCGCTGATCGATCGTGGTGTGCAGAACCCCCGTGAGCACATCGCGCTTGTGGCTGCAGGTCGGGTCGCGACGATTTTGGTATCGCCAGAGCCCTTTAGCGACGATGACCTCAACGTGCTTCGGCGACACTGCACGCGCATGGAGTTTACGCTGGTGGTTGTGCCCGGAGTGCCTGCTCGCTCACCGTTGCTCGAAGCCATTGTGTCCGCGCGCGGCATCGACCGGCTGAGCGCTGTGGGAGATCGTTATGGGCTCGATACCTCGCCGCCCACGGATGACAGACCGTTTTTCTTTCAGCTACTCGCCCCACGGTTGTGGTTGCAACCTTGGCGCTCTCTCGATGAAGCAGCGGCCGGCGGTGTGATCGCGGGCAATGTGACGGCTGCGCGCGAGCTTATGACCACGCTCTTAGCCGTGCTCATTGTGGGTGGATTTTTGCTCGGAAAACCCATCCTCAATGCGCTCAAAGGCAAAGCACTACCAGGAGGAGCGTCGGCGACGTACTTTGGGCTTTTGGGCTTTGCATTTATGCTCGTCGAGGTTGGGATGGTGCAGCGAATGCATGTGGTGCTGGGGCACCCAACGTGGGCATTGGTGACGGTGCTCGCGGCGCTGTTGGTGGCCATGGGCGCGGGAAGCTTGCTGTCTTCACGATGGCTCAGATCGAGGATGAGCGTGTCGCGCTTGTGTGTCGCGATCGGCGTGTTGTTGGTGGCGCTTCCGTGGGTCGTAATTCGCCCGATGGCACACGCGGTGATGGAGTCGCCACTTTACGTTCGCGCGATCGGCGCCTCGGCGGTGAGCATGTTGGTGGGGTTTTTCTTGGGGATGTGTTTTCCGGCGGGGCTTCGATGGGTTGAGCGGACGTCGGGCGCACCGGCGGCGCTCGCGATCAACGGCGTGACGGGCGTGCTGGGCTCCGTCGCTGCCTTGATTATCAGCGTCGCGTGGGGCATCCCGAGCACGTTGATGTTGGGAGGAGTGTGTTATGCAATCGCCGGGCTGTGCGGACCGCATCGCTGGCGCGAAATTGCAGGATAGACTGGGATTTTGATGCGATCGTGAGATTGAGTGCTCAACGCGGACAGAGCTGCGGATCGAACACACGCCACGTCTCAACGACCGGCTGCCCGTCTTTGACGTAGCGCAAGACAACCTGCTGTTCACGTATGAGTGATATCGATAGTTGCCCGTCGAGCTGAGTTGGATACCAAGGCACATTCTCTGTCCTGGTCAGCCGAACCGCGACAGTGGTTTCGTCGACGAACCGAAACACTCGGCCGCGCGCGCAGTAATCGCGAATGGGCCCACAGTCTTCGATCGGGCCGCAGCCTCTAGCAAGGGTTGCGGCGCTGAGAGCAATCAACATTCTTAACTCAGCGCGACGCATCGGGGGCTCCTGCGTCAACGGACGAAATCGGTTCCCAATGCACGAAACCGAACCGTGAACCGCCAGAACTTGAGAGCGTTGCTCCCATCGGAAAGGCATAAACTTTCGAGTAGCGAGCTCGCCATGGTTGCAAATCCTGCACCTCAACTCCGCCTACCGAGATGCGCTCAATTTCAATCCTCACGTTTTCAGTCTCGATACTCGGACACATCGCGTGGCC
>JANNCG010000488.1:0-12270 GCA_031386385.1 Myxococcales bacterium | reverse complement strand
CCCAGCGCGGCGCTGAGAGCGATTGATTTTTTCTCGACGTCTTTAGACTTGTTGTCAAAGCCGAGCTGGCTCTTGACCACCTCGCCGACGACTTGATCTTTGAGCGCGGTTGCACGAGCGAACACCCCTTGGTCCTCGCTCTTATTTTCGCGCTCTTTGAGCTTGGTCTTGCCTTTGCTTGGTTTTTCTTCGTCTTCGTCGAGTTTTTTAGGCTCAGCCTTGGGCACCATTTTGGTCCCACGCTGCAGGTCTTCGAGCCAGTCTTCGACGGTGGCGCGGGGCAGTTCGGTTTTGAGCATGAGATTGCGGACTGTGAGGGGGGTCCCTGCGGTCTGCATCTCGCGTACGATTTTGGCGAACTCGTCTTTTGAGAGCACGGGGGGACTGTAGCACGACCGCTATTTTTGTTCCTGTGGTAGTGATCGGGTAATGTCCGCCAGCTTGTCTACGGATGCGTCCGCGATTTCGACGGACGGAACCGCGCCCGCAGTCCTCTTATTACACGGGTTTACCAGCACCCCTTGGGAGACCCGCCCCGTTGCTGAGGCATTGAGTCGGGCGGGCTTCGCAACGCGGGCTCCGCTGCTTCCGGGCCACGGTACCAACCCCGATGCGCTGGCCAAGGTCACCTGGGCTGACTGGCTTCGCTGCGCCGAGATTGAGCTCGACGCGCTGATCGCGAGCCACAAACACGTCGTGATCGCGGGGTTTTCGTTAGGCGCTTTGCTCGCCATTGTGGCAGGGACCAGGCGTCAGCACTCTGGAGTTGTGGGGGTGATCGCCCTCGGTGCTGCCACGGGGCTGTCGCCGCTTGCGGGCAGGGTGCTGTCGGTCGCTGAGCGGCTCGGCGGGTGGATGCCTGATTTGCGCCTGAAAAAATACCGAGGAAGTGACGTAAGAGACCCTACGGCAAAGCGCTTAAACCCCGCGTATCGTGTGCAGCCTATGCGTGCAGCACGCGAGCTGCTTGAGGGCCAGCGACAAGCGTTGACCGCTGTCTCTACGTTGAGTCTTCCGCTGTTGGTGATGCATGGTCGACACGACTCGACGGTCCCCATGAGCAAAGCCCTTTTGTTGGTTGAGCGAGCAGAACGCGCGTCGGTTGAGCTGAGAATTCTCCCACGAAGCGCGCATTTGTTGGGCGTCGATGTTGAGCGCGCCCAGGTCTGCGAGGCCATTGTATCTTTCGTGCAGGCACAGAAGAAAAAACAGGAGAGAGCATGAGTGATTCGAGCGACGGTTATGTGTTGGCAATCGATCAAGGGACGACTGGAACCACGGTGTTGGTGCTTGACTCCAAGACCTTCGCGGTCGTGGGTCGAAAGACCGTAGAGGTCACGCAGTACTACCCCGCTTCGGGGCAAGTCGAGCATGATCCACTGCAGATTTGGTCTGGTGTTTTGCAGGCCATCGAGGGATCTCTTGCCTCAACGAAGGACCCGGAGATTGCGTCGAAGATTCGCGCTATTGGCATCACAAACCAGCGCGAGACCACGGTGCTGTGGGACCGTCGCACGGGGCAGCCCATTCATCGAGCGATTGTCTGGCAGGACCGGCGCACGGCGCCAATGTGCCAAGCGCTGCGAGAGCAAAACGTCGAGCCGCTGGTGTTTGAGAAGGCTGGATTGCTGTTAGATCCGTACTTTTCTGGGACAAAAATTCGATGGATTCTTGACCACGTTGAGAGCGCAACGGTGCGTGCCCAGCGAGGAGAGCTTGCGTTTGGGACGATTGACTCGTGGTTGATCTACAAGCTGACAAACGGTGCTGTCCATGCAACGGATGTGACAAACGCCTCACGGACGTTGCTTATGGATTTGCGCACGTTGAGCTGGGATCCGTCGCTGATGGCCGCGCTTGGGGTGACCGAAGAGCTGCTTCCGACTATTGTCCCGAGCGCTGGAGTGGTGGGGTACACAACGAAGATCGCGGGGTTGCCGGATGGGATTCCCATTGCGGGGATCGCGGGTGACCAACAAGCCGCGCTGTTTGGGCAGGGGTGTTACACCCGGGGGGACGTGAAGTGCACCTACGGAACAGGCGCGTTTGTCTTGATGAATGTGGGGTCAAAGCCAGTTCAGTCCAAGCATCGACTGCTCACAACGGTGGCGTGGCAAGTGGGCGGCGAGACCACTTATGCGCTTGAGGGCAGCTCGTTTATCGCCGGTGCGGCGGTGCAGTGGCTTCGCGATGGCTTAGGATTGATCTCGTCTGCGAGCGAAATTGAAGGACTCGCGCGCAGCGTTCAAAACTCGGGTGAGCTGGTATTTGTCCCAGCGTTGACGGGTTTGGGCGCGCCACACTGGGCACCGGAAGCGCGTGGGCTTATCACCGGGATTGGTCGCGACACGACCAAGGCCCACCTTGCACGTGCAACGCTCGAAGGGATCGCGCTCTCGATCGCCGATCTGGTGGACGCCATGGGCAACGATGCCGGAGCTCCTGTGACTTCGATGCGGGTGGATGGCGGGGCGTCGGCGAACGATCTACTCATGAACCTGCAGTCTGCGCTGGTGAACGCTGCGGTTCTGCGGCCGTTGGTGGTTGAGACGACTGCATTAGGCGCAGGATTGCTTGCCGCCATTGGTGCAGGAATGATTGATGGGATTGGGGCGTTGCCTGTACTGCCGGTGGACAAGAAGTTTGACGGCACCGGTGTGGAGAACACCGATCAGCTGCGATCGCGGTGGAAAACCGCCGTCGCACGAACGCTGTTTGTTCCGTAAATTAGTCGCAAAGGTCACCGCTTCTATTCAGCGGTAAAATAACGTGAAACACGCAGGTGGCGAGACAGCATCGCCGCGGAGAATGGTGTACGCTTCGATCGGTACGGTTTCGTAACCGTGCGCGTATTGTAGCTTTCGTCCCTCGGTGAATGAAAAAAAGCGATTTCACCGCTGGACCTTTTCCGTGCGATCGACCCCGCCAGGTTGCGCACGCGGAGATTGGTGAATGATTTGACTGAAGAGACTGAAACGACGAGCGACGCTCAGCGTCCCACTCGCCGTCTTGAAATTAGTTGGGAAGCTCTCGAAGATGCGTTTGAGAACAACGCTCCCGAAGTGCACTCGTATTTGCATCTCGCCACCGGCGAGGTCCTTCGTGTGGTCGATGGGGTGGCTGACCCAGCCATGCACCAACGCATCGCCGGAGACACGACGTACCTGCGTGTCGATCCGGTATCATCCCGCGAACAATATCGCTGGATGGAGCGCTACATCGTCACGGTCACCGAGCCGGATTTGCGCTCTCGTTTGATGACCGCCATCGACGGAAAGGGCGCATTTCGCCGCTTCAAAGATGTGCTTATGGCTTTTCCGGCGGACCGCGAAAAGTGGTTTGAGTTTCGCACCGAGCGTCTTCGCTCGTGTATGGAATCTTGGCTCGTCGCGCACAAGCTCGAGGCGACCGCGCGCCCCGTTTGGTCGACGGCGCCGTCCTCAGGGGAGGGCGCAACAGAGTTGGTGAATGAATCCGAAGCGCTCGAGGCTCCAGTCAACACGCCATCGCCTCGTCCGGTGAGCAAGCCGTTGTCCAGTGATCATATTCGCCAGCAGCTTCGTGAGACGGTGAGCGCGATTCCAGTGTCGCAGCTGCAGACGGCGCTCGCATTTCTTGAGTTTTTAGTCGCTCGTGCTGCGGACGCGCTCACTGAAGCACACGACGCCGATCGCGACAGTCCCGTGCAGGACGCCGCAGCGGGACTGGGCGCGAGCGTTGATCAAGTCGTTCACGAGGGTTGAGCCAGAGTCGTGACGCGATCCGCGCTGCAGCTTCGTGACCGTCTTGGTCTCAAAGAATCACACCGGCGAGGCTTCTCGGCGATCGCTGCTATTTTAGCTGGGTTTTTGCTGCCGTCTATCGCGCAGACCCAGCCCATCGTGTCCGAACCGGTGCGGGTGGCGCTGCCGCAAAACGAGACCCTTCGCGACCAGGCAGTAGCGTCGATCACGATCGCCGGCGATGATGGCCCGCCGGTGTTTGTCTATGAGAGCGAGCTGCGGGTGGGTGTCCGCGCGCTTTTGGCGTCGAGTGGCGCGCCGGACCCGTTGACCATCGAGGTTCATGAGTCGGTCACCGGCTCAGTCCTCAATGATTTAATCGGCGAAAAGCTGCTTGAGCGTGAGTCGTTGCGCTCTGACGATCCAGCGCTTGCGGAGGTCGAAGTTCGTCGTGCGGTGCAGTTGTTAGCGCAACGGATGGGGCCCATTACCCTCGCGCAGTTGGCCGCTGCGTGCGGAACCACGACGGACACCATCGTCGAAGGGCTCTATCGCAAGAGCCGCGTTGCTCAGTATCTTCGGCTGCATCAAGAGCGACTCCTTGAGCCGGCGGAGAGCGAAATTCGCAGCGCGTTTGAGCGTGGACGTTTTGGACCATACCCCGAGGGGTCGACTGACTATCGGTCCGTTCGAGTGCTCATTCGGGATCGGTTGTCGGCAGAAGCGATGCCGCGTGCGGTCCGATCGGTGCTTCGCGCCATGGGGCCCAACGTACGTATTCGCCGCTGGCCACTCGTCCTCTGAGAGTGCACAGCAAAGGAGTGATTATGGGTGTCATTCGAGTAGCGGTTCAATCGGACGCAGAGCAGCTGGCAAAGATGGACCAAGAGGCGCTGAGTGGAAGCTGGACGGCGGAGGCATTTCGCGACGAGCTAGCGAAGACCTGGGCGATGGTGTGGGTATACCTTGAGCGGGACCAAGTCGTCGGGTTTGTGCACCTGTGGTTAGTCGCTGACGAAGTGCAGATTATCAACGTTGCGACGCGCGTTGAGCATCGTCGGAGAGGGGTCGCTCGGTCGCTGCTCACGGAGGTGATTGCGGGCTGTAAGCAGCGTGATTTTGTGAGCGCCAATCTTGAAGTTCGAGTTGGAAATACGCCCGCCATTGCGCTGTACCGTTCGCTTGGATTCATCGACGACGCGGTGCGCTCAAGGTATTACACCGACGGCGAAGATGCGGTGCTGATGAGCGTGCGTTGGGCGGCTTCACGGACGCCGTAACACTGCGAAAGCCTGGTTCGTGAATTTGCGAGTTCTTTGCGGCACAGGTGAGCTTCGCGCTAGGGTCTATCTGTGGCTCGATTACGAGACGTAAGTGCGCAACGTGAAGACGGTCCCGATGGGCGAGGGGGGTCTGCGCGCGGCTCAACTCCAGTCGAGAATAAAGTGCTCCCTCCTATGTCACTGCCTCCGCCTCCGCCGACTCCGCCTGCGGAGGGCCCGTGGCGGTCGTACAAAGAAAAAGTCGCTGCCCTCGCCGATCGCATCAACGACGCGCAACGCCCCATTCGAATTCTCAACGCACTCAAATGGGAGCCTTCGGTTTGGGAGCAATTTAAGCGCTCTCGGTTTCGCGAAATGCCCAAGGTCGATGCGGATACTTACAACAAGGTCGACCTTGGATTTGATCCTCGCGCGAGGATGGAAGATTTTCAAGAGCTCGCGGAGCAAGCGCGGCGAGAGCTGGGTGCAGACGACGCACTCGCACGGATTCTACGGGTCACTTGCCTTGAGTACCGCGACGTATGCAAAATGCTTTTAGCGCGCGGAACACCAGACTTCTACGCGCTTTCACGGCGACTGTATGGGTCGCCGAAGGACACGTTTCCGGACGGAACAACGCAGGTCCGCGAGATCTCCATGACGTTGTACGGGCTGCTGAACAACCTCTCGGACGAAGCGCTTGGCCCAACGCAAGAACGCTCGCTTGATGGCGCCAAGGTCGTCGAGATGCTTCGTGAGCGGTTCAAAAGCTACTTCGGAGAGGCCGCGGTCAACGTGACACTCGACGACGGAATCGTGGCGGATGCAGCGGCCGGAAGCGACTATGTGAAGGTGCGCGACGGCGCGACGTTTTCACCGCGGGATGTCGAAATTCTTGAGGTTCACGAGGGGTGGGTCCACGTTGCGACATCGCTCAATGGAGCCGCTCAGCACGTTGCGCGATGGCTCGCGAAGGGGCCTCCGAGGACGACACCAGTGCAAGAGGGGCTCGCTGCGCTGATGGAGGTGGTGACCTTTCGCTCGAATCCACGTCGCGCCCGCCGGCTCAATGAGCGTGTGCTCGCGGTGGACAAAGCAGAAGACGGCGCAACGTTTATAGACGTTTTTGACTGGTATCGCACCGAAGGCTACGAAGAAGAAGAGTGCTACGGAGCTGCACGGCGCGTGTTTCGCGGGGCTCCGCTTGAGGGCCGCAGCGCGTTCACCAAGGACATCACGTACACCAAGGGCTTGGTGTCGAACTATCACTTTATTCGCACAGCCATTCGCTTAGCTCGCCCAGAGCTTGTGCGGTTTTTGTTTGTCGGAAAAGTGGCACACGAGGATGTCCCGGTGCTCTACGCCCGTGTGGCTGATGGTGTCGTAAAGCCGCCGAAATACCTTCCACCGCTGTTTAGTGACCTCAATGGCCTCGCGATTTGGATGGCATACTCAGGCTTCTTTGCGCGCATGGGCTCGCAAGCGATTGAAGAGTACTACGAGCGAATGTTTCAGAGCTCTTAGCCCCGCACAAAGACGCGACAGGGGAAGTTAGCCGTTTTCGGCGGTCCGTGCTGCGGCACAGGTCGGTCGCTCGCCAACCCGTGCTTTGAGAGCTTGGAGGTTTGGCCACTTCGCCAGGTCGACTTTGGTCCAGCGCGACCAGCCGAGGACCACGAACAGATAAAGGTCTGCGACGCTCAACTGTGAGCCCAGCAGGTACGGTTTGTCTCCGAGAAGCGCCTCGGCGTTGTCGAGCCGGGTCTCAAGGCGCTTGATGAGCTTGGGACGGCTTTCGTCGTCGGCGCTAAAGAGCGCGCCCATGGCTTTATGAATCTCACTGCTGGTGAAGTTGAGCCATTCCATCATGCGATAGCGATCCATGGTGCCGTAGGCGGGTGCGAGGTGGGCGTCGGGATACTTGTCTGCGATGTACTGCAAAATCGCTGCGACTTCGGTGAGGACCTCTCCGTTATCGAGCTCGAGTGAGGGGACATAACCCTTGGGATTGACCGCGAGGTATGAGCCGCCATCGACGATCGTCTTGGTTTTGGGATCCACGCGTGAGAGCGAAAACTCAGCGTTCGCTTCGCGAAGCGCGATGTGCACTGCGTGAGAGCAGGCGCCGGGAAAAAAATAGAGCTTCATGATGGTTTCGTGTTCTTTTCGAATGATCGTTGGGAGTAAGGCGAAGGCAGTGCTACCTCGCGAGGGACAGAAGCAGCCAGACGGACACGAGCATTAAGACGCCGGTGCTGCCCGCCAGAAGTTTGTACTGCTTTCGGTCCACGCGCTGGCCAAAGTACTGACCCAAAAAAACGCCAAGCATAAAGCAAACCGGGACGATCAACGAAGACGCGGTCGTCGCCGTCGACATTGCTGAGTCCGTGATGGGCGCGCTTCCTGGGTGAGACGCGTGGGTAGAGGTGCGACGAAGCGCAACCTCGAGCACGTACACAAGGCCAAATCCAACACCCGCCCCGACGAGGCCGCCGTTGACGGTTCCAAGCCATTTTCCCCACGTTTTGATGTGGTCGTCAGTCGTTGGTGTGCGGATGGTCATGGTGAGTGTGTCTGCAAATCGCGAAAAATTCGCGCGGATGCGGTTCTACCACAAGTTCGTCGGGGACCGTTGCTGGATTGCTCAAGAGCACCATAGCCAAGCGCGGCGCAATCGAAGTATAAGTCCGGCCGCGAAATCTCAGCTTGAAGTGTTTCGAACTGAAGCACTTAAGTGGAGAGTTATTGAGTATCAAACAGGAGTATCAAATCGATGGCCGATCGTGTGTTTCCGAAGCCAACCAGTGGGGAAAAAATTAGCCGCGGGGCTGATGGCAAATTAAGTGTTCCCAACAATCCGATCATCCCATTTATTGAGGGTGACGGGACCGGTCCGGACATCTGGCGTGCGAGCGTTCGCGTGTTGGACGCTGCCGTTGAAAAAGCTTTTGGCGGCAAGAAGAAAATTGCTTGGCACGAAGTGTATGCCGGCGAGAAGAGCAAGACGCGCTTTGACTCTTGGCTCCCAGATGAGACCGTCGATGATTATCGCGAGTATCTCGTGGGTATCAAGGGCCCCCTCACCACGCCAATCGGCAAGGGAATTCGCTCGCTCAACGTCGCACTGCGTCAGATGCTGGACCTGTATGTCTGCCTGCGCCCGGTGCGTTGGTTTACTGGTGTGCCGAGCCCAGTGAAAGAGCCGGGCAAAGTGAACATGGTGATCTTTCGTGAGAACACCGAAGACATCTATGCAGGCATTGAATACGAAGCGATGAGCGACGACGCCAAGAAGGTGATCGCCTTTTTGCAAAACGAGATGAAGGTGAAGAAGATTCGCTTTCCAGAGACCTCTGGCATTGGCATTAAGCCAGTGTCAAAAGAGGGCTCTGAGCGTCTGGTGCGTGCTGCGATCGAGTTTGCACTCAAGTACAAGCGCCAGAGCGTGAACTTGGTTCATAAGGGCAACATTATGAAGTTCACCGAGGGTGCTTTTGCAAAGTGGGGCTATGAGCTCGCCGCGCGAGACTTTCGTGAGCACGTCGTGACTCAACGCGAGAGCTGGATTCTCGGCAACAAAGAGCACAACGCCAGCCTGGATACGATGGCCAACGCAAAGCTTGTCGAGCCTGGGTACGACATGGCACCGCCAGATTTTCGTGCAGATCTTCACGCAGAAGTGGAGGACGCGCTCAAGCTTTGGCCCACCCACGGCGAGGGAAAGTGGAAAAAGAAGCTCATGATCAAGGACTCCATCGCCGATGTGACACTGCAGCAAGTGTTGACACGACCGAGCGAGTTTGACGTGATCGCAACGCTCAACCTCAACGGCGACTACCTCTCCGACGCGCTCGCTGCACAAGTGGGCGGCATCGGGATCGCACCTGGTGGAAACATCAACTACGTCACAGGTCACGCGATCTTTGAGGCCACCCACGGGACGGCACCGAAGTACGCAAACCTTGACAAGGTAAACCCAGGAAGCGTGATTCTCTCTGGCGAAATGCTGCTTCGTCACTTGGGCTGGGACGACGCTGCGGACCTGGTGATCAAGGGCATGGACGGCGCTATCACAGCGAAGACGGTGACATACGACTTTGCTCGCCAGATGGAAGGCGCCAAAGAGGTCAAGTGCTCAGAGTACGGCGACGCCGTGATCAAATCGATGGGCTGATCGCCGCTTGCTAAACAGATTTTACTAGAAAAATTGCAGGAGAATATTCAATGGCAAAGCGTAAGAAAATTTCACTCATTGGTTCAGGCAACATCGGTGGCGAGCTGGCAAACCTCGCTGCGCAGCGAGAGCTTGGCGACATCGTGTTGTTTGACATTCCGGCGAAGGCTGACTTTGCAAAAGGCAAAGCGCTCGATCTCGCGCAAAACGGCGCGATCCTCGGGTACGACGTCAAGATCACCGGTAGCGGTGACTGGGCTGACTGTGCTGGATCCGATGTGTTGATTATCACCGCGGGCATTCCGCGTAAGCCTGGCGAGAGCCGGGACGACCTGGTTGGCAAAAACCTCCCCATCATCCGTGATGTGGCAAACAATGCCAAGAAGCACTGCCCCGAGGCGTTTGTGATCGTGATCTCAAACCCCCTCGACGTGATGGTGTACGAGTTTCAGAAGGTCTCAGGATTTGCAGCAAATAAAGTTGTGGGCATGGCAGGCGTGTTGGACAGCGCTCGTTTTGCTTGCTTCATCGCTGAGGCCGCAGGCGTGAGCGTGAAAGACGTTCGTCCGATGGTTCTCGGCGGTCACGGTGATGATATGGTTCCGCTGTTGTCGTTTACGACGATTAATGGTGTGGCTGCGTCGCAGTTTATCGCGAAAGACAAGATGGACGCGATCATCACACGTACCCGTGGCGGTGGCGGCGAGATCGTTAAACTCATGGGAACCAGCGCATATTATGCTCCCGCGAGCGCCTCGATCATCATGGCAGAGGCGTACCTCTTTGATCAAAAGCGAATGCTCGCAGGTGCCGCAGCGCTCACGGGCCAGTACGGCTACTCGGACATGTTCTTGGGTGTACCAATGGTCATCGGCGGCGGCGGAGTTGAGAAGATCATTGAGCTTCCGCTCACCGACGACGAGAAGGCGATGCTCGCCAAGAGCGCAGCTAGCGTGAAGGGCGTCATCGACGTCGCCAACAAGCTCCAATAGCTTCGAGACGCCTGAGGGGGAGGACGATCGCGAGCCAACGTTGACGCAGCCGGTGCGGACGTTGGCTTTTTGTGTTCGAAGGTCTCAGTGTCGATGAGCAGATCCGCAAGTCTTTGCAGAGGCTTTGCAAACAGTTGCAACGAGGTGTGCCGGGCTGGGTGAATTCGTGAGCCAATTTGCAGTATGACCGCTTGGCTTAAGCGGTGCAAAGCAACGAGTTATACTTCGAATGAACAATATTAATACTTGGACCCACAAGGTAGTGAGCTGTGCGATCTTGGCCGCCGTAATGACCGAAGGTCGGGCCGCATCGGGGCTGCAGATCGCGGGTCGGCCTATCCAAATTGTGGCGCGGGCGAACGTGTACGCGACCCGAGCCGACGTGATTTTTTTCAATGGCAACTGGTACATCTCGTCGCAGTCCGGCGGGTATGCCATGATGCCTCGTCTGTGGTCACCTGAGCTCGCCCAGCTCGGTGCGGGAGGCGGCGGTGGGATTGCACAAATTCCGCTTCGAGGAGCCAACATCCCTGCGGCGGTAGCGCAACTGCACTTTCGAATCTCTGTGGACCGGGTGAGTCCGTACTACCTATTCGTCACGAGGGCTGTTGTGAATGGCCTCTATACCCTGTCAACAGGCCCGCTGGACGTGAACAATTTTTCTGCCGCAGCAGAGATCGGCGCGGGCTCTGCCAACATCGGGGATGTGGGTTTTGACTGCGATTCACGGCGCTGCACCATCAGCGGAGCTGGAAACACCAACGGCAATCAGTTTGTATTTGATCGCTCAAACGCTGGAGGGCAGATGGTTCAGCAGGCCGCGAGCGGAGGGATAATTCCCTCGGTTGCAGCGCTACAGGTCGACCTGACGTCGCACATTATTTTTACGGATCCCAATCGATTCTCGGCCGGCGTTGCGAGTCCAAGTTGGGCGGACTGGATTGCACCAGCAATCCCCGTGTTAACATCAACATTATTTTATCCCTCAAGCATCGTTGCCGCTCGAATCCACGGGCGATTGATCACGTATTTGAGTGATGCGGTCGCTAACTCCGTGACGGTATATCGGTTTGAGCCGGGTGCCGCGGCAATCCCTGCGGTTCGCTCAAACTCAACCGGGATTCGTTGGACGGACTCGGATTCGCGCGGCGATCGTATGGTGATGTGTGGGATCGGAAGCCCAGTCGGCGGCGGTGCACGGGTGTACGTGATCGGTGAGCACAGCGGCGCGGTGGGCGCTGGCAATCAATTTACTGAGCTGATGTTCTCGCAACCAGCGGTTCCGGGGGCCGAACCTGGACCCTGTCGGGTTGCGTTGGAGCGCGGTCCCGGACACCTTGGACGTGGGCTCATGGTGTACGAAAAAGAGGTCCCCGGATTGCCTCAACGCGAAATCTGGGCGCAGCCACTCAGCTGTCATGATCCAGTCGATTGCGATGACGAAGATCCGCAGACCGTCGATCAGTGCAACTTGGGTGTGACGCCATCGGTGTGCATTCACACTCGAATCGGCGGTGTTGATGCGGGCCCCGAAGGTGGAATGAGCGATGCTTGGGGGCCAAACGACAGCTCGACGGGTCGTGAGAGCGGTGTTGCGGATGGCTTCTCTATGGTTGATGTCCCAAGCGATCAGCCAATGGCCATGAGCGATGCCATCGCGACAGAGGATATTCCTGACCCATCGATGGATGTCCAACGCATTCCACTCGATGAAGCGGCCTTGCCTGCGCTCGACGCGATGGTTGCACGCGACAGCGCAACGCCGGCGGACGGCAATGATCCGCGTGGACTCGCGTTTAGCGGTGGGTCCTGCGGCTGTGCCGTGCCCAGTCGAGAGAAGGCGAGTGATTTTAGAGTATTTTTGCTCTTTGCGGTCGCTGTCGCTTTGGCCAGAAGAAGAGTAAAACGAACATCATGATGACCTCTCGCAGCGCACGACGGATGGCCGCACTAGCGTTGTTTCCAATTTCACTATTGGTGGCAACCGACGCGGCGGCGCTCACGTACGTCGCTGGTACCGTCCCGATCGCGACAGCTTTTGGTCAGTGCAATGAGCAGCCGGATGTTGTTTGGTTCTCCGGTGAATATGTTGTAAGTTATGTATCCCGATCGTGCCCGGT
>JANNCG010000485.1:0-2942 GCA_031386385.1 Myxococcales bacterium | reverse complement strand
CCTGCTGCATCGGAACCTCCACTGGCCGCTGGCCCCTCCGCGGCGACGCCAGCAAGCGGTGGATCGCGACCGACGGACGCACGCTCGTGGTTGCACACCAAGGCGAGACCGTCTCGCCAGCCAACATCCAAGCCAACGGCGAGCTCTTTCAAGTGTACCGCACAGGCACCGCTGCAGTCGCAGGTACACTTCGCGTGCGGGATGTGTTTGCTGGCGACCCAATCCTTCAGGGCACCTCAAGCTTCTCGATCAACACCTCCATCGACGCAGGCAACCTCGTGGTCTCATCCATCGGTGGCGCCTCACACTCAATCCCACTCGAGCGCTAAGCACACCCATCGCACTACGAAAAGTGTTCGGACTCGCCGTGTCCGGGATTGGGACTCGCCGTGTCTTAGTGGTATTTGCCTGAAGATTTGCAAATTTTTTCTCGTGCCATTGTCCCTAAACCACACGCCAACGAGAATTTCGCGATTTTCGTTTTGCGGATTTTGCGAGCCTTCGCGTGCATCCCACCATCACTCTTACGTTGTGCTCTCGCCTCCACAAACGAGACGATCGGTCATCCGCACAGCGATCCCTGCTTGGTTGTACCCCACACCCGAGCCGATCAGCGCGACCAGCGAGCCGGGCTTAACCTTCTTCGCCTCAATCGCGTCATGCAGCGCCATCGGAAGACACGCGCTCCCCGTGTACCCCCACTTCTCCATGATGGTGTGAGCGCGCTCGATCGGCAGACCCAACCCCACCATCACCTTCTCAATGGTGCGCTTTCGCACCTGCGTAAAGATCCAGCAATCCACATCACCGAGCGCAAATCCTCCTTGCTCACTTAGGCGTCGGGCGATCAGGGGCCAGCCGTTTTCGTTCACCTCGGGCGGGTACTTTCCGACGAGACGTACTTGTGTTCGCCCCGCACGAACCGACTCTTCACTCGCAGGCTCTGCGGTCCCACCCGAATAGACACCCCACGCCTTCGAATAGCTCCCGTCCGCGAGAAAGCTCGCGGTGAGCACACCGGGTTGTGCGCTCGGCTCAAGCACCGCAGCACCGGCACCATCTCCGTAGAAAAAGCTCATCGTGTCCGTTGGGTCCGATAACTTGCGCATCATATAAGCG
Source organism: Myxococcales bacterium (assembly GCA_031386385.1). Lineage (GTDB taxonomy): Bacteria > Myxococcota_A > Polyangia > Polyangiales > JANNCG01. The sequence continues at coordinate 1,823 of JANNCG010000485.1, read as the reverse complement.
CCCACAACTAACACTTTCTTTAAGTGTGGCTGCGTCGCCATGAGCCCCGCGGCGGTCGCAACGGCGGTCGAGAAGCTCGCACACGCACACCCCACATCAAACGTCCCGGCTTGTTTTGCACCGAGCTTTTCTTGCAGCACCACGCTCGTGGACGGAGTGATGTAGTCCGGCGAGTCCGTCCCAACGACAATCAAATCAAGCTCATCCGCTGCCATCATCGCACGCTCAAGCGCCTGCTTCGCCGCAGGAACACACAGATCACTCGTCGCCCAGCTCTCTGGCGCCGCCCATCGAGTGCGAATCCCCGACGCAGCTTGCTGCTTGTCAACAAACTCAGGAGCGCTCAAGGCAAAGCGCGCTCGTAGAGTATCGTTGGTGATCTCGTTGGGAGGCACGAAACAGCCAGTGCTTCGAATCGCCACGTAGGTCGTCTGCATGGGGTGTGCATAACGTACGTGCGTCCCAAAGTGGGAGAAAGAAGTGCACGCGAGCCGTGGCTTGTGCAGACCCTTGCCAAAGGCGCGACCCATGCGGCTCAGTGACGCAACAAAAGAGCTCCATCGAAGATCACCACGCCGGTGAAATTTCAGTCATTGGCGACTCAAACCCGATGAACTACTCTCAACATTCTCAAAGGACCGTCTCGATGTTATCCATCAAACAAGGCTTACTCATTTGCTCGGCAATCTTCAGCGTTGGCGCAGCGTGCACTCCGCCACTACCCGCGTGTTTGCCTCCCAATCGCGAGCTGTTTGGCATCTGCCTCACTCCATGCCAAGACAACCCCATGGAATTTTGTGCGCCGGATTCATCCACCCGCGTCGACGCCGCGCGAGAGAGCGGGACCACGGACATGGGACCGGATGTGACAGACAGCGGGGTGATTGCTGACATCAACACGGACTCATCGACGTGCAGTGATCTTCAGAACAACCCCGACCACTGCGGTCGCTGCAACAACGCGTGCCCCAGCGCTGACAACGCCGAGCGAGTGTGTGCCATGGGGGCGTGCAGCACGCGGTGCAGAACGGGCAGCGAGATGGTCATGGGGCGCTGTGAGCTGCTCGCGCCGCGGTTGATCGGGCCCATGAGCACCAGCTACGTCACCACGCACCGCCCCACCTTGCGTTGGGAATTACCAGCAGGACAAGACGGCGCGCGCATTGAGATATGCTCAACGCGTGCCTGTGGCGCGGGCGAGATCGAGATGACGATTGATGCCATGGGGACGAGCGTGCGACCCATGGCAGCGCTCACTCCGGGGGTGCATTGGTGGCGGGCGAAAGGGCGACTGATGGGCACAACCGGGACGCGCACAAGCGCGACGTGGGAGGTCTTCGTGCGGCAACGAGACACGCCGGTGGACACGAGCTGGGGCAGCGTGCTGGATGTGAACGGGGACGGGTACGCGGATGTGGCGACGGGGAGTGCGGAAGAAGGCCTTCGACCGGTGATTGAGCCGACCTCAGTCCGCGTGTATTTGGGCGGACGGATGGGACTATCCGCAGCGCCCACAATCATTCCCTCGCCGTCAGACGAGTCAGCTTTCGGCCGTGCCGTAAGCTCCGCTGGTGACATTGACGGCGATGGATTCGCGGATCTGTTGGTTGGTGCCCCAGGCGTCAGAAATGGAGCAAATTTGAGAGCGGGGATGGCGATGGTTTTTCGAGGTGGTCCACTCGGCATCGATCCACGATCAAGCTGGGAATCTAGTGGTGAAGCACCGGATGCTCAACTGGGAAGCTCCGTGAGCTTTGTTGGAGATTTGGATGGTGATGGATACGGCGAGGTTGCGATTGGCGTGCCGGAGGGAGGCGACAGCT
>JANNCG010000576.1:0-2295 GCA_031386385.1 Myxococcales bacterium | reverse complement strand
AACTCAGATTTGCGTTATTCTGAGTCAAATCCATAGCCGTGATCAAGCACAGCGTTAAACTCTGGCCCCACCGCGCTGGTTTGCGTCCACGTTGCACGATTGCCCACGCCCGGGTGCATCAGATCATAAACGTCGGTGCCGCCTAGGTCGAGAAAGATGCCCACGCTAGGGACGGTGGTCATACCCACCGCGCTGACGCGGTCACCGGCTTCGGCGTTGCTCACTCCGAAGCCCAAACGCGCGGCCATCCCTGCAATGTGATACTCATCGTTGCCTCCCTCGTTGATTAAAACGCCAAGCGCCGGATGCCGTGCGTAGCCCATGATATGCCCCACATCCACGGGAAAATCATAGCGATCCACCTCTGGGCCCCGATCGAGATGAAACGCCACACCGTTGTCATATCCCAGCCCAACGCCCTCGCCTCCACCGCTGCGACCATGGCCCAGGTACGTATACGTGTCCGCTCCGGCGTCATCGATAAAGAGCCCCACGGACTGATGGGTCGCTGCCCCGATCCCGTACTTGTGCGAGACCACGTGCTGATCGTTGCCGCGTTTGTCATAGAAGAGCCCCGTACCAAAAAAGTACCCAAAGCCCTGGCACATCACCGCGCACTGAAACTGATCGTTGCCGCCGAGGTCAAACAGCGCACCAAGTCCGCCTGACAAATAAGGGCCATTTGGCAGTATGCGGTTGCCGAACCCAAAGCCTTGTGAGCCCGAGAAGTTGGTCCCCTCGCCCGCCCAGTTCTCAACAATGGGGTTCTCGATGGCGAGATATGTATCGTCGCCACCATCATCCACGAGCCAGCCGATCCCTCGCGTGCCTGCAAAGCCTTGGCTCAGCGTCCAGGTCTCGTAGTGATCCGCACCGGCGCCAACATCGAGCAGCAACCCAAAACCAAACTCCGCAGCGCCCTGGCTGTGGTCATAGCCCTTGTACTCATCCACGCCTGCTTGGTCGAGCAAAACGCCCACGCCAAACAGCCCATAACCCTGGCCGCTGGTCGGACACAAATAGTGGTCGTCACCCTCGGCGTCGTCCAAGACCGCGATCCCGTACACCCCTGCGGCTTGTCTTGCAGAGACAAGCGTCCCGACCCCTCGGGGCGTGATCGACCAGTTAAATGACGGCTCATATCGATCATTGCCCGTGAGATCGAGCACCGCTGAGACCGGTTGAGCGAGGTCCAGGGTGACGGCCGTGTCGTCGTGGTAGATGTCCGCTCCACCTCCGTCGACGAGAAGAAAATAGCGTCCCGACTCGTAGGTGTCATTCGTCGGCTGCATCGACACCAGGATGTGCCCAAACGGTCCATCGACATCAATCCGTGCGTCGGCGGTCAGCGCCGCACCACGAAGCGCTGTGCGCATGGACTCAACGGCCCGCACCGCTAGCTGGCCGGCGCGTGAGAGAAGCTCAAAGTCCATCGCCTCGCCCATGGTCCGTGAGAGTGTGTGTCCCATGGGCTGTCCACGCGCGATCGTGTAGTCCAAAATGTTATTGTCCCACTCCGTGAGCGTCCACGTCCGCTTCTCAGTGAGCGCTCTGTCGCGAAGATCTGCTGCTGCGATGAGGCCGCGAATACCCTGCGCAAGTGCGATTTGGGTGCTCAGCGAAAACTTCGCGACCTGCGTCTCAACTTCGGGCCACGAGGGCGTTGGGCTCGCTCCACCAGGAAGGACCGGAGCGTGCGCCACGTAGGCTCGAAGTGCCTCAAGTAATGGTTGACCTGTGCTCGCCACGCTGATCGCGCGATCGTAGCGAGACACGACATAGGCCATTCTGTTTTGGTAGATCCCCTGCGCCACAAGCAACTCACGCGCGCGCTCGTCGGGGTTGGTCACTGCGAGGGCAGCTTCGACATCCGCGATCACCATATAGCCAAATCGTGGCGCGATCGCGCCTTGGTGCCGCACCGCGTCGGTCCAGTGCAGACGCGTTGGGTCCCGCGCAAACGTCAGCCCAAGGTCCGGAAAATTCAGCGACGCTGGCGTCACGTTGAGCGCACGAAGAGCGTCGTCAAACGCTGGTGGAAGTGTGTACGTCGAGGTCAACTCACGCGGCATTCGCTCGTCAATATCGCGACCGATGGCCACTCCCGCTTCTGCACCCACGTCGGCTCCAGCGTCCCTCGCGGTGGGCGGCGTCGAGCATGCGGCAAGCGTGAGCAAAGCGGCACAGAGTGCTGTTCGAGCTAAAGTCATTGTGAGTCTCCTGACGGGGTTCGGTGAAGACGATACACTCTTTGGGCTCCGTACGTCACAACGGGGCACCGATGAGCAGTTGGAC
>JANNCG010000455.1:0-7679 GCA_031386385.1 Myxococcales bacterium | reverse complement strand
CGGTGTCGCGCATGGATTTGACAGCTTGAGCGAGGCGGCGAAGCGGCAGCACATGCGATTGGCGAGAAAATTCGTGGATATTCTGGGATTTACCAACAGCTAAACTCCGTCGACGAGCAGCTGCTATGGGTGTTGACTGAGCTCCACCAACCCGCCGGGGTCGCGTACCTCGTGAGTCTTTTTCATCGACTGGCGTCTGAGCCGCCGATTCGCGCAGGGCAGTCGTACGTTTACCTTCGAGACGTGTTCACGGCGTTTGAGACGATGACGGCTTTTCCCATCAACGATGTAGAGATCTCTCGCTCGTTTAACCCCGCGGGGCTGGCAGACCGGTACCGCCCCGTAGTCCTGCGCGCCCTGCAATGGTGGCACCGCGTCGGAGCAACCCCTGCAGCATGGCCCACCGAGGCGGACGCACAGGTCCGTCGTTGGTATTCAGGCACAGTCATCGAAGCGACAGAAGCCGCGCGAACCCTCGGCGAGGGCCCCGAATTCGCAGACCTGCGTGCGCTTGGGATCACGGCACTTCAACGATGGTCCACAGATCCGCAACTGCCCGTGTCTGAGCGCGCCAATGTGCGGCACCTGATCGAGAGCCTGCAAGAGCAAACACGCGCACTCACGCGATCCCCGCGCCGCGGTAGGTAGTGGGTCGTTGAGCTGGCCTGCCATCGCGACCCTTGTCACCGCGAGTGCAGTGTGCTGAAGTGTCCATCATGCGCACCGCTGCGACGACACGACACGATCGCCCGGCCACAGTCTATCCGGACACAGATCACATGGCAGAGAACACGCTGCAGCGATTGATCGCTGAGTTTTTGCGCCCATTGCTTGAGCGCTTTTTGCGTGAAGCGACGAGTGGATCGCTCGCGACAAAGAAGCGCTATCGCCCACTTCGTGCGTGCTGGCCGTGTCGCGTTGGCGCCGATCAGTTTTGGTACTACCGCGAGGGCAACAACAAAAAGAGTGTCTCGCCCGATGTGTTTGTGGTGGTGGGTGCCGAGCCGACAAGCGCTCCGCCCTCGTGGCTCTTGTGGCAACTCAAAGCCCCACCGCTGTTTGCGCTGGAGATCGTGAGCCAAGATGTCGAGAAGGACTACTCCGCCGTAATCGAGGCATACAATAGCACCGGAGTGCGAGAGCTGATTGTGTTTGATCCCGAGGCTGCAACGCTCGCCGACGCGCGGAGGGGACGCGTTCGAGTGCGCTGGCAAGTGTATCGCCGTGACGACAGCGGACGCTTAGTCTCTGTTGAGCAAAGCCATGGCGATCGTGTGAAGAGTGAGGCCCTGTGTTGTTGGCTACGCTTGGTCGGTACGGGCGATCTGCGGCTCATTCGCATTGGGCTCGGGTTGGGCGGCGAAGAATTGTTTCTCACCGGCGAAGAGCACGAGCGTGAACTGAAAGAGCACGAGCGTGAACTGAAAGAGCACGAGCGTGAACTGAAAGAGCACGCACTGGCGCTGGCGGCTTCTGAGCGTCGCGCGCGTGTTGAGTTGGAGGCACGACTCCAGGCATTGGTCGCGGAGCGTGCTGATAAACCAACAATTCCGCGCAAAAAAGCTGGCGCCCGCAAGAAGTAGTCCACGCGCGTTGCCGCGATGATTTGAACTGGCCTCACACCATGGGGACAACGAAGCGGGTACTTACGATTTCGTTGTCGATGCCCATGTTGTGCGCCTCCGGCGCGCCCGCGATCGAACTCCAATTACTTCACCCGCACACAACGCCCACCGGCGAGAACCAGCTCCCCTTGCGTGGACACTAAAACGTCTACGCCGCAGACACTAAGTGTCTACGAAGCTCCCCAAGCCCCCACGCTCAGCCCAACGCTCTCTAGAGCAGCTCAAGTCCCGCGAAGAAGTAGCCAAGCTCGCGCGCAGCGCTCTCTTGCGAGTCGCTGCCGTGCGTTGCGTTTTCGCCAACTGATCCGCCGAACAGCTTGCGGATGGTCCCTGCGTCTGCCTTCTCTGGGTTGGTGGCGCCCATGGTGTCACGCCATTTTTTCACAGCGCCTTCGGCCTCAAGGCACAGAAGGTAGCAGGGTGAGCGGGACATAAAAGTCACCAGCTCGTCGAAGAAGCCACGGCCCTTGTGCTCGGCGTAAAACCCCTCAGCGATGGCGCGGGTCATGTGCATTTTTTTGACACACACGATGCGAAAGCCAGCGGTCTCAATGTGGGCAATGATCTTGCCGGTGTTGTTTTTTTCAACTGAGTCGGGCTTGATGATTGCGAAAGTTTTCTCTAATGCCATTGCGCGAATGCTCCTGTTGCAGCGCCGTATACCAGCGTCGCTTGAGATTAGGTAGCCTTGTCGCGTTTGTGGTGTTATTTCACACGCACTCGTGAGCGCTAAGCCTTCAGCTTGCCGTCTTTGTCGAGGGCGGCGATCTCAGAGTGCCCACCCACCAGCTCGCCGTTGATAAACACCATCGGAAACGTCGGAAAACCTGCCCAAAGCTTGATCGCCAGCCGCTCTTTCCACTTGCGCAGATAGCTCCCGTACTCAAGGTACGTGTACGCGATCCCTTTGCTCGTTAAAAGCGCGCGGGCTTTTTTTACGACGGGATTTTGCGCCATTCCGACGACCACCACGGGGTCGCGGGCGACGGTCGCTGCGACCTCATCGACGATCGCGCGATGAAACTGGGATACTTTTTCTTTTACTGCCGAGGCGACTTTGTCGTCCGACAATCTTGGTCGTTCTGTCATAGATTGATTCTCACTTGCGTCATGGATAGCACCGTATGTGTTGCTGAAAGCATGACCTTCGTTAAGTATTGTTGCGCACACAGTGTCGAGGACACATAGAGACGCTGCCCTTAGGGCCCTGAGAAGAAAATATAGATCCGTCATGACCTTTAAAATGCCCGCCACTGAGTGGCGCGAAAAAGCCATCCTCGATGCGCTCGATTGCTCTGGCAGCGAGTACAGCAACCCCACAGATGTCCTCTTATCGGCGCTGCGAAAAAACCTTCGTGGCTCTTTCACGCTCTTTGCACCGGGCGACGTGTCGCGAATGACGCTGTTTTTGCAGACCGAATGCACACGCGTCACGCCGATGCTCGCGGGCCGCCACGTGGGGATCAACTATCGTGGCGATGCCACCGAGTCTCTTCGTTGGGACGTCGTCGAGTACAAAGGCGCACGAATCGAAGTCACCACGACCCCCAGCGCGCAGGGCGCACATGGCGTCCTGATGGCTGGAATGGACGAAGAGATGGTCCGCGCGTTGAGCACGGCCTGGGCGGCTTTTACGGTGAAGCCGCATGGACGGACGCTTGTGCACTCGCACGGGTGGCAGCCTGCGAAAGACATCGATGATGTGATCGAAAACATGAGCTGGGATGACATCGTATTGGCCCCTTCGCTCATCGCGGATTTGCGTCGGACGATCGACGGATTTATGCAGCATCGGTCGGCGTTTGAGGCGCTGGGGTTTCCGTGGAGGCGTGGAGTTTTGCTGGTAGGTCCGCCTGGGACGGGCAAGACGCTTGTGTCGCGCGCGGTGGCGGCGCAGCTGAAGACACTGCCGTTTTTGTACGTGCGCGATCTGCAAGGCACTGAGTATGGCAAAAATCCCATCAGCGCGATCTTTGACCGCGCGCGCAAGCTCGCGCCATGCATTCTTTCATTTGAAGACATCGATTCATTTATCAACGACGCAAACCGCGGTGTGTTCTTAAACGAGCTTGATGGGTTTGTTGCCAACACCGGGATCTTGGTCCTGGCGTCGAGCAACCACCCAGAGCGAATTGACGAGGCGTTGCTCAAGCGACCGTCGCGGTTTGACCGTGTGTTTCACCTGGGATTACCCGCAGAGCCCGAGCGTCGAGAGTACGCCATCCGGCTGCTCTCGCGCGGAACGCTCGCGTCGAGAATCCTCCCAGAGCTTGATAAAGAGCAGTTAGCTCAACAGGTCGCGAAAGACAGCGAGGGCTTCACGCCTGCGTACTTGAAAGAGGTTTTTCTTGCGGGGGCGTTGGCGCTCGCACAGCAAGGGATTGAGCAGCTCGGGGCCAACTACGCGGTTGAGTGCAAAGAGCAACTTAGACTTCTTCGCGATCAGATGCGCAAGACGCGAGATGCCAGCGCACTGGGAGACATGGACTCGCAAGAGATCGGGTTTCGAAAAAAGTAGGGCTGAATCGCCGCTCAGTCGGGGTCTTCGACCTTCCAGGTTCCCTCTTCGCGGATCAGCTGCATCGTGAATCGATTGCCGACCCCGTAAGTCATGGTGGCGCGATCGCCGGCCACTTCGATGGGGCGCTCAGTGGAGGTGCGCAGCGCGATGAGCATCCGTTGCACGTCATCCGCATCTGAGCCGCGCTCCCAAGCATCGCGTAGCTGGTCCGCGCTGATTTGCTCGGCCACGCGGTGGGGTGCAAATCGCAGCAGGACATCCCATCTGCGTCGCTCAAGCGCCCGCGTAAACGAGCGCACACATTGTCTCGGGGTTCGCTGGCCATAAAAGTCCAGCACTGCGGGGTCCAGGCGCCATGAGCCACCCTCTTCAACCAGCGTGATCGCCTCACCGTTGCTTAACTCTAAACGTGCAGTGACAGCAGAGTCCGGCTCAATAGAGTCGAGCCAGCGGAGAGTCTCGCGAAGTTCATCGGGGTTTTCGCGGGCGATTCGCTCAAAATCGGGATAGCTTAGCGTGCGACGCGTCTCGGTTGAGAGCAGTTGATAAGCGTCCGAAAATCGCGCATCACGAAGCGCGGCTTGATAGCTCTGAACGATGTCAAACGGCGCCTGACGGGCTGCAGAACAACCAGTCATCGCGAGCAAAACAAAACTCAGTGAAATCCACCGACGAAACATCCCCGGACCCTACAACAACCCAACCCCAACGCGAAACGAATGTGAAGGCGAGGGTCCTGCGGCGTTATCCCAACCGACGCTTGTACGACACCAAGACGCGCGCGTATGTCGCACTTGAGGCTGTTGCAAAATGGCTCGAGCACGGCGAGGTGATCAAGATTGTTGAGCAAAGGACCGATCGCGATATCACTGCTGAGACGCTTGCGCCGCTGATCGCTGCCACGGTGGTCAACGCGCTTCATTCGCATCCGCCCTCTGAAATTGCTGAATTTTTGCGCACCGTCCGACAGGGATCGCTCTCGAAATTTCTCACGACCACCCCCGAATCCGTGCCCGTCTCTGCACCCAGTCAGGACGACCGACCTTCACTCGATGCCCGTGTGACAGCGCTGGAGCACGCCGTCGCACAGCTGCTCACTAGCTCAAAAACTCAACCCCCCGAATCGAACAAACGCTAAAAACTCCTGCTATCAGTTGCAGCTTTTGAGCGAGGTAAACCCCGCGCTGAGGACAAGCCTCCGCGCCCGCCCCTTCAGACTCCTGCGAACGACCCCTGAGCTCAAGCGAGAGAAACTAGTTGCAGCGACCGCCCGAGCAGGTCTCGGCGATCCCTGCACATGCAGCAGCGCAATCAGCGTCGTTGCCACACGCTTGCGTCCCGAGGAGGCAGCCGATGATCCCAAGACCTCCGTCGCCACCACCTGCGCCGGCGTCTCCGCCCATCATTCCACCGCCGCCGCAGGATGCACCAGCCATTGTGAAGCAAGCGCCGCCGCCACCGCCAGCGCCAGCGCTGCAGCAGAACACCATCCCACCAGGAGGTGCACCACAAGTCGTCTGGCACTGCTCGTGCGAGGCGCAAGGATCGATGCACATCATGCCACCACCGCCCATACAGCGACCCGCGACACAGTTTTGACCCGCTGCGCAGCGAGTACCACAAGCGCCGCAGTTGTTGCTGTCGCTCTGTGTGCTAACGCAGCTGCCCGAGCACGTCATCATGGGAGCGACACATCCTCCAGCGGGCCGACAAGCGCCGGCTTGGCAGGACTGTCCGTTGGGGCACATGGTGCCGCAGCGACCGCAGTTTGCGCCGTCCGTTTGCACGTCAACACAGCGTCCGCCGCACATCATTTGCGTGCCCATGCACATGATGGCCATCCCGGTGCACGTGCCCGCGGTGCAGGTCTGACCGTTCGCGCACATGTTGCCGCAGCGACCACAGTTCAGGTTGCTGGTCTGCAAGTTCACACAAGTGTTGCTGCAGTTTGTCGAAGGGTTGGGACAGGTCATCCCGGTGCCGTCCATCCCCCCACGGGCGTCGAGTCGTGGAGTTGGAACATCGGCGCGACCTTCGAACCCGCGGTCAGGTCCACAAGCGACGAGGGAGGTGAGAGCACAAACACTTACAAGCAAAATGGATCGCATGGTGGGGTTGCCTTAGAGGACGTTGAAAGATGACGAGCTAAGAAGTTTCGTGTTTGTTGAGAATACGTGGATCGATTGCAATTCTGCAAGCGCCTCACCAGAAAAAAGTGACTCCCCAACGCTTTGCGTCGAATTTCGGGGGATTCACCCTGCGGGCGATTTTACTCCCAGTCTTTCGTCGACTGGACTTTTTGGCCTCCGGGCGGTTGTCCGAAATTTCTCGCTTGGGCCAGGATTGCGCTAAACCACCGCCCCGATGTTCGAAGAACCAGTGCGCGAGTGTTTGACCTTTGACGACGTACTTTTGCTTCCCGCATACAGCGAGATTCTGCCGAAAGACGTCCGTACTGAGACCCGTCTTGCGCGGGATATTTACCTGCATATTCCGCTCATTTCGAGCGCGATGGACTCGGTGACCGAAGCCCGAACCGCCATCACGATGGCGCGGGAGGGGGGCCTCGGGGTCATCCACAAAAATATGCACCCCGAGGATCAAGCCCGGGAGGTTGAGAAGGTCAAGCGCAGTCAGAGCGGGATCGTGGTCGATCCAGTGTCTGTGGGGCCCGATGTTCCGTTGGCGCAGGCGATTAACGTGATGCGCCGCGAGAACATCTCTGGTTTGCCGGTCGTCGAAAACGACATCCCCGTGGGAATTCTCACCGCCCGCGACATTCGTTTTGAGACCAACATCGAGCAACCCGTTCGCAACCTGATGACCCCGCGGGAGAGGCTGGTGATCGCCCCACCGGATATCAAAGCCGAGACCGCCAGGGGGCTGTTGCACAAACACCGGATTGAGAAGCTCTTGGTCGTGGATCCAAGCACGGGGCGACTGATCGGCTTGATCACCATTCGGGACCTGCTGCAGGCCGAGCGGTATCCCCACGCAGCGAAGGACTCGCACGGTAGACTCCGTGTGGGCGCGGCAGTGGGAGTGGGATCTGACTGTGAAGCGCGTGTAAAATTGCTCGTAGAAGCCGGTGTTGACGTCATCGTGATTGACACGGCGCACGGTCACTCGAAGGGGGTCATTGATGCGGTAAAGCAGACCCGACTGCGGTTTCCGCAGCTTGCGATTGTCGCGGGAAACATCGCGACCGCAGACGCCGCCGAGGCGCTTATCGAAGCAGGTGTTGATGCGATAAAGGTAGGGATTGGTCCCGGCTCGATTTGCACGACACGTGTGGTGGCGGGTGTCGGGGTTCCGCAGATTTCGGCGATCTCGGACTGCGCGAAGGTCGCACGAAAGCACAACGTGTCCGTCATCGCTGACGGTGGGATCAAGTACTCGGGTGATGTTGCCAAGGCCATCGCGGCGGGCGCTGACGTCGCCATGATCGGGTCGCTCTTCGCGGGGACGGACGAATCGCCTGGCGAAATGGTGCTCTACCAAGGTCGCTCGTACAAAGCATACCGAGGCATGGG
>JANNCG010000449.1:0-3752 GCA_031386385.1 Myxococcales bacterium | reverse complement strand
CATCGCCGGGCGAAATTTGATCCCAAACACGCGTCCGTTGCCAACGAGCTCACGGCGAAAGCGCATCGAGGGTATCCCAACGACGTCTGCACGCTCGCACCCTGAGGATTGCTCAAACACGATATGTACCGAAGGATGCGCGAGGGTCTCGACCCACTCCGAGGTTCGAAGGCTCCAGCGCACTTCCCAGTAGTGTGCAATAAATGGCTCCAACCTGGGCGACGGCAGCAGTCGGCGGTGCTCTACCTGTGTCGCGAGTACGGGCGTCCGCACAATCCCCCGCGCGGGTCCCGGTGCGGCGTGAGGCGCAGAAAAATTCGCACGCTGTCGCATTAGTTCAAGACGGATTGTATCGAAAAAGCTACGAGTCCACCGCATGAACATTAAGGGAACCTTCGAAGTCAAAATGAGCGCGGAGCCCCCCTTCGACACCGCTGATGGGGTGACGTTGGGGCGCGCGTCGTTTGATAAGCAATTTTTCGGACCACTCACCGCGACAAGCAAAGTGCAAATGCTCGCGGCTCGCACGCCGATCGCCGACTCAGCGGGCTACGTGGCGATCGAGCGAATCACCGGCGCGATCGACGGCAAAAATGGGAGCTTTGTTGCCGTCCATATGGGCCTTGCAGATCGAGGAAAACGCACACTCAAGATCCACGTTGTTCCCGATTCAGGCACTGGAGAACTCGTTGGCATGAGCGGTACGATGAGCATCGAGATCACCGACGGCAAGCATATCTACGAGCTGGACTACACGCTTCCCTCGGCGTGAGCGTCCGTCAATCGCTCGATCAAATCGCGCGCATCCGGTTGTTCTTCGCGTTGTGCTCAACCTCCGCGAGTCCTAGCAGCTCCATCACTGGAGGCACGTACATGCCAAATCGGCCGCGCAGGCCTTTTTTGATTCCGTACCAGCCTTTCACGGGATTTTTCGCAGATCGTCCCCAGGCCTCGACCGTATCTTCTGCTGCGGGCTTTTGCTCGTCGGCGCTGCCAAGGAGCATCCAATCGCCGTGGGATTTGAGCATCTTGTGAAGGTCGGTGAGGCAACAGAGGTGATAGCGAAGCTGGGTCTTTCCGACCTGCACGACCAACGCTGGCGGCGAGAGAGTCTCGTCGCGCCAGGCTTGGTACGATGCTGTGCCGCTGGGCGTGTTGAGGGTCCATGGCGACGCGGAGGTGCCGTCTTTCGCTGACGAAGCGAGCTTCTTCGCCGGCGCGGGCTTAGAGCCAACAGTCGGCGCCGCGACGGCAGCCTTGGGTGTCACTGCCTTCGCGACGGGCTTGGCCACCTTGGTGTCTGGTTTTTTGACCCCCGTGCTCGCTGGTGGCGCGGTCTTGGTTGCAGCTGGCTTTGGAGCTTTTTTAGCGGCAGTTTCGGTTTTTTTTGCAGTGGCCATTCGTTGGGTGTCCTTCGGGTGTGCTGCGCAACGAGGCGCACAGGCGCTCGTGCTCGTCGATACAACGTTCACCGTAGACGAAAGGATGCGGCGGATCCCAATTTTCTTCGAGCGCGACTCTCCCTGTAAAATGGCGGCAAATGAGGACGCGTCCCGAGCGGACCGTCGCTCACAGCCAGCCCCCTGGTTACGCGCTAGAGGTCGATCGTAAACGCCCCGACAGAGTGACTAAAGTTGCGTGATGTGACGACGTTTGCGACCGATCCGGTGTAATTTGGCTCGCCCGTCACAGTACGGTCTTAGACGCAACTCTCGCGTTGCGGGGTCTTAAGGATCAAACCCGAAGCTGCCAGCAAAACCTGGAAAATTGCGCGTCACAACACCGTTGGCCGGTGTCCCAACGTAGCTCGGCATCCCTGGCTTTGGAAACACGTTGACCATACCGCCCTGCATCTGCTGAATGCGGCCAGCGTGCACTGCTGCTGTGCAAATCGACGAATCGTCGGTGTACACGCCTGTGCCCCAGACCGATCCAAGTGTCCCACCCGGCGGGCACATATGCACAAACGGAACTCCCATTTGTCCACGATGGCTGCGCGCGTTCGCGGTCCACGGGTTCGGAGGCGTTGGCACGCCGTTGCCTTGGCCCACATTGATCTGCAAACCACCAATGTTAATCCCGTTAGCATTCAGCCCCACGTTCGGAACCGGGATCGCCATCAACCCAGGAGCTGCCCCGCCGACGATCGTAAACGACGCTGGATAACTGGCATAGTTGCGCGATGCAACACCCCCACGAATCGTGCCCGCGTACTGGGGCATCCCGGGAGCGATCTGAATCTGAACCGCACCACCGCCTGCCAGAGTGATGCGACCTGAGTGCGCCGCTGCGGTGCAAATCGAAGAGTCGGTGGTGTACATGTCCGTGCCCCAAAGCGAGCCCGGCGTCCCGCCCGGTGGGCACTGCATGTTTAGGATCGCGCCCACTTGTGTGCGGTAAGCGGTGGCGTTTGTGTTCCACATAATGGGCATCGCAGGCGGCGCTGTCTCGCGCTTCTTGCAGGCCACAAGAGGGAGTGCGACAAACGCGAGTGCCAGAACAAAGCTGGGTGCACGAACAAAACGCAATGAACTCATAGTGGATGCTCTCTTTCGTAGAATTTTTGTCAGATCGCGCGGCGTCAAAACGAGAGACTCGGTCACTCAGTCTTTTCGCAACAACCACTTAGATGCACATTACAACTAAGGGTCTGACAGACGGCTTTTTATACTACAAATTCTACCGGTAATGCACGCCAACTTGCAGGCGCAGATCTCGCACGGCGTCTGAGAGGGAAGGCGCACGAAGGTAGACCACCTGCCCAATGTGCATCTTTTCCCAGGCTTCTTTCGGGACATCCCAATATTGCGCGCCCACTTTGATCGCATAGCCCTGGGACTGCCCCTTTTCATCGACTCGATGTTTCAGCTCATCCACGGGCCCCATCGTGACCCTTGAGGGCATCACCAAATTGAGCAGTGCAAAGAGACCGGCGAGAAAAAAGATCGGCAGCGCGAGAAACAATACAGACGCACCGACGCTAAAAAACGAGAATGTCTCGGGCTGAGTCCCGAGGACAAAGAAGCCTGCGAGGGACAACCCGAAGAGCAGCACTCCCACAACCGTTAAGGTCGGGGTCGTGGCGGGCATTCGCAGCCAGTCGTGTGACGTCGGCGCAACAATCCTCGGCGCAGCCTTTGCGCGCATCAAATCTGTTGGGACCCAAACCACCGCCCAAAGTACCGCGATCGGCATCATCAACGTCAGCCACGTCGCCAGAAATGTCGCCTTCATCCCATAGCGACCATCACCCCATCGCGCTTGCCACTCGATGTAGCTCGCTGCGGGCTCTGCTGGAGTGCCGATTTGGGCCCAGATCGCGTACACGAGTGAGCCCACGAGTGACAATACGACCGCCACGACTCCCAGACTGTCGAACAGCGTCGAGGATTTCGGCTTGGGTGCAACTTCCATTGGGACATTGCACGCCAAATGTCGAACCGTGTCAACGGTTCTCTCGTCTTGGACCCATTGCTTGCTGGGATCACAGACCCTACAACGCTCGCGAACCGCTTCACTCTTCTCAAGGGCCGATATAAAATACACGCTATGCAGACCGCAAATGACTGGATTCACTCCCACGGCTGGCTCGCTCTCTGTGGGATGCTGTTGGCGCTCTGCAGCTCACTCACCCTGCTGGGGCTCGCGATTGGTTTTACCATGGAGCGGGCGGCTTTTGCTCGAGGGCTGAAGGTCTACGCGGTACCCCTCAGACCGGGCCAACTGCGACACGAAGCGCGTGGGACGGTCTT
>JANNCG010000384.1:0-12390 GCA_031386385.1 Myxococcales bacterium | reverse complement strand
CTGTGGCAAGAGTTCTTCGACATTGAGCGGCCGCTGTTGCGCATGACAACGTGGGTTCCTGTGATCGGAAACCACGAGATCGTCAGTCCGGGGACCTCTGGCGTCGATCGCTATCGCCGGTATGTTCACCTTGAGCCGAGCTCTCCCTCGCCCGAGCTGCACTACGAATACCATTGGGGCAACGTGCATCTGGTCTTGGTCAACGGCTACGACGACTTCAACGACCCCGAGCCGCGACAGTGGCTTACAAGCCGTCTTGCAAGCGCGAGAGCCAGCGCCGATCGCGATCACGGTTGGGTCCTCTTTGCGACTCACTGGGGACCACGATCAAGCGGTCCTCACGGAGACAACCGCCCATTTCGCAGCTCGAATGTCGACACGTTGCTCCGTCGCTACCACGTCGATCTGTCCATCTCAGGCCACGATCATCTGTACGAGCGAGGTGACGACAATGGCCTGCGGTTTATTGTCTCTGGCGGTGGCGGTGCGGGACTCTATCGACAGCGATCTACCAACGATTTTTCACGTAAAATCGTGATCGCGCATCACTACGTTCGCATGGATGTACGCGAAGACTCAATCCTCGCGACGGTCATTCGCGACAACGGAACAGTCCTTGAGAGCTGCGCACTCTTTCACAACCGTTGGGGTTGCGACGACAGGGTTCAGCCGCTGGGTCAGCCACCGCCCACGCTTACAACACCACCGTCTGCGCCACCCGCGCCACCACAAAAAAACTGTGGATGTCGCATGGTCGCGGTGCCCGAGAGTGGCCACTTCAATGGTC
Source organism: Myxococcales bacterium (assembly GCA_031386385.1). Lineage (GTDB taxonomy): Bacteria > Myxococcota_A > Polyangia > Polyangiales > JANNCG01. The sequence continues at coordinate 11,603 of JANNCG010000384.1, read as the reverse complement.
CATGGCGTTTGTTGACATTCGCAATTGGCCTGGCGTTTACCAGGGTTTTCGCGCGCTCAAACAGCCGGCGTGCACAGTGAGTTCAAACACTCGACCTCGGTAGTAGGTGTCAATCGCGTGCTGCACTTGGTACAACACTGCCATCGGATCGGGAGTCGCTTCGGCGCACCACTGACACTCAGGAAGGGCCGCGTGATGCAGCGCCGGGTCGCCCAAGACATCGGTCCCTGAGGAGTACCCAAGGACCAGCGAGTCTTCGTCCATCGCGACATCGGCAAAACCATACTGCTCCGCCTCTGCAACCCACTGCTCAGCGCTCGGTAGAGACTGCGCGTACTGCTCAATTCGCTCAGTCAGCGCCACCACATCGTACTTGGTCGCGACCTCACGAAGCATGTCTAAGATCTCCATGAAGCTTCCCCGAAGCGGCTGCGCCAACACAAGCTGACCATGCGGACGAAGAACCCGAAAGCACTCGCTAAACACCAAGTGCCGATCACTCGTCGCGCGATCAATGAGCGAGCCCATCACGTTGGTAAACGACTGATCATCGAAGCCCAAATGGTCCAGCTCTGCTTGGCGCGCGACAAAGAGCCGACGACCGTCTGCGTCTGCGTTGCGTTGCCGTGTCGCTTCGAGAAATACCTCGTCGTTGTCGAGCCCCATCAAGCTGACATCGGGGAGCGCGCGAAGCACTTCTTCCGCCAAAATCCCAGTGCGAATGGACAGGTCTAAGACCGAGGCCTGCTGGGGTAGGGCGAGCGCGCGCAAGGTGAGCTCGCCAAACACGCGTGCATAGCGGGTCCAGACAATCGCGTCGTACTGCGCCACTCGCAGCTGTTGCTCGTCCTCGTCCATCTCCGATGCTCGACTGTACCGCAGTCCGTGCCCGTATAGGGCGACAAGCTACTTCAATGACTCAAGAATTTTGGCAGCTTCGGCGGCGAGCTCGCCCACAGTCCCGCTCTCTTGTGCGCTCTCGCCTTCTTCCGTCTCTACCGCAGCGAGGGCGCGAGGATCTTTCGACAGCCGCTCGATGTCAGCGCGATAGGTGCCGTCGCCCATTTCGACCAGAGCCTCAATGGCCGAAGCTACGACGTCTGCATCTGCATGCGTCAACAGCTTGGCGATCAGCGCTCCAGCACCGGGCTCGCCCGTTTCAGCCAGCACAAACGGAACCTCCCTCAGTGCATGCAAGCTCGTCCCAGACTTGATCGCAGCTTCAACCGCTTGTGAAGCATCGCGCCACCGCTCTTCGAGCATGTTCACCAGTGCTTCTCCAGCCGAAACGCGAATCCCAGGCTCTTCGTGATTCAAGATCACCAACAACAATCGCGCGCTCTCTTTGCACGGAACAGCCTCGAGCATCTCTGCGCAAAGCATAAGCCGAAAGCCCGCGTCTTCTGAGCTCGACTGCGGCATCGATCGGTCAATCTCGGCACCGACACCTTTGACCAACAAGTCATCAGACATCTCAGCAAAGACCGCTTCACGCGCCTGGCGAAAGGACTTCTCTGCGTCGAACAATTTTACTAGAACGTTTGTATCTTTCATGTGTGATATCTCGCGGGGTGTATCACATCGGTTGCCTGTTCGGCTTACCGAATCGCACGTGTAGCGGCATAGACACGGTCGAATTCGGTGCGATACGCGGCAGCGATGTTGGCGTCGCGGATCCAGAGGGAGTTTTCGTTATTGCTCCAGGCGTTGGTGGACCAGTTGGCGGAGCCCGTCACGACCGTTGCCCCGTCCATCACAAGGACCTTTGAGTGGATATTGCCTTGGTGGATCTCGATTCCGGCGGTGACCAGGGCGCGCACGGCGGGGTCCATCGCGTAGAGAGAACTCACGACACCGCGTACACGAACACCGCGGCGCGATGCGGCGACGAGCGCGTCCGAGATGTCCATTCGCGTAAACGCGGACGCGAGAAACTCGAGCGACATCGTGCTGTTGGTCATCCCGGTGATAAGCGCCGCATGCCATGCGGGCGCAGACGTGATGGGAGTTCGCGGGCTAAAATACACGCTAAAACGCGCCATGGGGTCCACCGGAGGCTCTGGCAAAATGGGACCAAACATCCGCTGCTCAAACATCCGCACAAACTCGGATCGATAGGGCATCAGGACCTCGGGCGCCTCGGTAACAATCGCGTTGTTCTCGTCCACGCAAAACGACTGGCGCGTCATGTTGGCGCTCGCGATCCAAATGCGGCGCGCGTCTGCGATGGCAAACTTGTGGTGCATCAACGCGTCGCGGTTGTCCAACACGATGCTCACGCGCGGATGGCCGTCCAGACGAGAGAGCGGGCACTCAAGCATGTTGGTCCCTGCGTTGCGCGGGCAATTGGCGTCATCGGTCACAATGCGCATCGAGAGCATTGGATTTGCGGTCAATCGCGCAAGCAACACGTCGACAATGCAGCTGCTCGTGACCTCGTACAGCGCCATATCGAGCGTGGTCTCAGCACAGGCCACCACGTCATTGAACTGCCGTGGCAGCGCGTCATCAAGGGGCGTAAAAACAGGAACCTCTAAGATCGGAGCCATGCAGCGCACGGGGATCGGCGGACACGGACAGCTCGGACCTGCATCAGCGGCCTGCACGTCGCGAGGCACAAACGTATCGCGTGGCGTGGGGACATCCCTTGGTGCGCTCGGCACATCAAACATGAACACATCTGGCGCAGTCGGAACATCGCTCACCATCACCGCATCGACGCCCCGCGCGTCGAAGGGAATCACCAGCGGATCGGTCGGACACCCAGCCAGCGAGAAAGCACACACACTGAGTGAAAGTATGCTGAGAACTCCGCGGGGGCTGCAAATTGTGCGAGAAGTGCCAAAGGAAGAGATCATACTGCCTGGTATCGTACAGCAAGCCATAAACTTTTGTGCACTTCTGTGAAAGGCCCAGTATAACCCCCCACATTCATGGCATCGCCCCCCGAACCACGAACCATTCGAGCCCTACCGGTCATCGCACTTTCGTTGGTGCTGAGCACCGCTGCGGTGATTTTGTGGCTCGGAAAGCGGGATGAAGAGCGGGGGCGGCATGTCGTTCCGGTGGCGGTGGCGCACGACGTTGATCATTATGTTGCGGGGACACCACCTGCGGTTGCGGAGCGATTTTTGCGCGCTTGGATGCGACAACAATACGCCGTTGCACGGGATCTCTCTGCGGGTACCATGCGCGAGCATGCCGAGCAGACACTTCGCACACTGCAAACACTGACACAAACGCAACACACCGCGCTTGAAGAGACTCAAGCGTACACATTGGCCACGCAGTACGACCTTGAGCACGTAGAGAGCGAAGACCTCGCGGTCGATGAGCAGGGGCGAGCCCGCAAACAGGTCCGTGGACAAGCGCACGCGTACGGTGATCTTCGAGGCACTCGGGTCGATTCGCGCAGAGGGCAGACTTTTGTCCTGGTCTTGATCGACGGCGCTTGGCGTGTCACTGAGCGTTCATGGGAGCGCAACGCTGGGGATGGAACGGCAGACGCGGGGCGGTAGTCCAAACAACAAATCGCGCTGACAATTTCTGCTCGGATTCGATAGGCTCTGGTTTATGTCGATAGACCCTCGCCGCCTTCAATGGGCCGCTGTTTCGCTGCTAACGACCCTTGCGGGGACGCTGACAGCTGCGTGCACTAGTCCAACTCCGGGCAGTTGCGATCCTGTGTGCAACGCAAGCACGATCTGCGTTGAGGGCCGATGCGTAGCCAACACAGACGTTGTGGGGAGTGATCGCTTTGACGCCACTCTCGACACCAGCACCGATCAGCCCACCGTGAATATGGATATCCCAACGGGTGTAGACATCCCCGGCGAGGCATCCCGAATCATGGGTCTGGGGTGCAGCTCAGACCTGCGCAACGTGCTCGGGGTCAACGGTGCGGTACTCTACGCGTGCAACACAGACGAGGGCTGCAGCAACGGTCGTTGCATCCCTGTGTGCCAGGCGGCGGATGACTCGCACGGTACAATTGCCTGCGAATTTGCAGTACCAACTCCCCCCGCGTGGAGCACCATGCTCCCGCCCTGTCACGGGGTTGTGCTCGCAAACACCTGGCCCACCCCTGCGCGAGTGACGGTTCGTCGCGGGGGGATGACCTTCGATGTCACGCGCTTTGGTCGCATCGTGGACAACGCACGTACGGCGCGCGACTGGGCTCCGATCCCAGCGGACGGGATCCCCATGGGAGCGGTTGCGGTGCTCTTTATGTCCAGCGATCCCAACTCTATTCAGCCCCAGTTGATGACCCCTGAGAATTGTCCCATCACCCCGGCGGTGAATATGGGCACCGAAATTCCAGCCACCGGGACGGCGGATGCGTTTGTCATTCGGACCAATGTGCCAGTGAGCGGCTACGACATTATGCCGTACGGTGGAGCGAGCTCGCATGTGCCAAGCGCGCAGCTTTTGTTGCCAACAGGCGTATGGGGTACAAGTTATGTTGTCGCGGGGCCACCAGCGGGGACTTACGTTCCTGCGGGGCCGTCGTGGTTTCAAATTGTGGGACGCGACTCGGATACCATCGTCCGTATTCGTCCCACGGTGAATCTTCCGGCCGGTCCCGGTGTGGTGGGAATCATGAGCGGCACCACTGGGACGGTGATGCTGCAACCGGGCCAAATCATCCAATGGCAGCTCCCCGCGGGCACCGGCGACCCATCAGGAACGCTCATCTCCGCCGCCCGTCCTATCGGTGTATTTGCAGGCAATCGCTTCTTGCGTCTGCAAACGGTGATGGGCCCAGGAGGCGAGTCTGCACACCAGCAACTGTTGCCCGTGAGCGCCTTGAGCCATCGCTATGTGGGCGCCCCGTACGCCACGCGACGGCAAAATCTCGCCCCAGAGAACATTCGCTATCGCATGGTGGGCGCGGTCGACGGGACCACCCTCACGTATGATCCCCCAGTGGCGGGGGCTCCTGTTCGGATCGATCGCGGCGCTGTGGTTGAGTTTGCCAGCCCCGTTGCGTTTGTCGTAGCGGGGCAAGATCCCATGCACCCATTTGCCGTCGCGCAGCTGATGGACAGCGCGAATAATTTTGGGCCATCGCGGCCGGGTGCAACCGCGGTTGGCGCGGGATTTGGGCCGAATTTAGGAGATGAAGAGTTTGTGATGCTCTTTCCACCGGCGCAATTTTTGAAGCGCTATGTGTTCTTCTCAGACCCGAGCTACCCCACTACCACCGTGACGCTTGTACGCGAAAAAACGGCCGGGGAGTTTCGTGATGTGCGGATTGATTGCTACGGAGCGGTGGACAATTTTGTCCCGGTAGATGGAGCGCGTCAGTACGAGTGGGCCACCGTTGATCTCGTGCGAGCGGCAATGAGCGTGCGTGGTTGCACCAACGGCAGGCACGTGGTCGAGAGCGACTCACCCATTGGGGTGGTGGTCTGGGGCCTGGACAGCTACTCTAGCTACGCCTATCCCGCCGGTGGAAACGCTGGAACATTGCAGGACATTCCGATTCCGTTGTGACGAAGCAAAGTTGCACGCTGTACACGCTCCGCGCGAGTGTGCGACAACGGCGGGCATGACTGAGTACGAGACGATCCCTCCGGGCGAAGACGCAGCAATTGACGAGATGTTTGAGCTCACACTCAAGCAACTCAAGCACGACAACCCTCCGGGGACAAAGCCCGTCAAGCGCGACGCGCACGCAAAGCACCACGGGGTCGTTCGCGCAGAGCTCACAGTCCTTGATGGACTCGCACCCGAGTTGGCCATTGGCGTGTTTGCCAAGCCTACAACTTATAAAGCATACGTGCGCTTTTCTAACTCTGTCGCGACCATGGGTCCAGACAAAGAACCACAGGGTCGCGGGATCGCCATCAAGCTTATGGGGGTCGAGGGCGAAAAAATTCTCGACGGCGCAAAGCACGAGAAAACACAGGATTTTGTGATGATCACGCACTCGGTGTTTGTCGTCAAAGACGTGTTTGACTACATCGAGCTGTTGAAAGCCGCGTTTGCCAACAAGCCGCTGAAGTTTTTCTTTCCGAGCTTTAACCCCTTTCGCTGGCGACTGAAAGAGTTTGGAATCGTTAACAAGCTCCGTGGCAAGCGCGTGAGCAATCCCCTCACCACGCAATACTGGAGCACGACGCCCTACCTTCTGGGCGACAAACCCATTCGCTTCTCTGTCCGCCCAACGGACACAACGCAAGAGCCCATCCCTAGCTCGCCAGACTACCTTCGTGAAGCGATGTCGCGCACGCTCAAAGAGCGCGAGATGAGCTTCGATTTTTTGATTCAACACCACAGCGATCCAAGCGAGCTCATTGAGGACCCACGGATTGAGTGGTCCGGAGAGTGGCGACGCGTGGCAACCCTGAAAATTCACAAGCAAACGTTCGAATCACCCAAGCAGATGGACTTCGCTGAGAACATCTCTTTCACCCCCTGGCATTCGCTCCCAGAGCACCGTCCACTTGGAGGTGTTAACCGCGCCCGAAAGAAAGTGTACGAACAAATCTCGAAGTTTAGGCACGAGCAAAATGGCGTGACGCGAAGCGAGCCCACGGGCGACGAAGAGTTTTAACAAATATCTTTCTCAAGTTATGTCACAACGGGGATAAGCGCTTCGATGGCAGCTTGCGTGACACCCTCGACGGCGATCACCTTGTCTCGCCCTCGCTCTCCCTGCACTACGCGAACTGAGCGCTTCGCAACTCCAAGGGCCTTTGCGATAAACACACGTACCGCTTCGTTCGCTTCGCCCTCAACCGGTGGCGCGGTGACCGCGAGCTTCATCACGCCGTCACTCTGACCCAACACCACAGTGCGCGAGGCACGAGGCTGCACGCGAACCGAGAACCACAGCTCGGTCCCATGGGCGGTGATAGAAAGTGTCATCGTTGAGGCGTATACGAACACAGGCAAAGCTGTCGAAACCAAAGAAATCTTTGCCGCTTTTAGAACGCTTTTCCGTCGTCCAAATGGGCACTTCAATAAGGGGCTTTTTAGTCCCTTGGTGTCACCGCGAGCGAGGCGGCTTATGTCTTGGTGACAATTTGTCAATCACGGCGTCGCCGAATCCGAAAAAAATCTAATAGTTACGGCTGTTTCATGACTCGTCCGGCTTGGCACGCTGTGCGCATATACCTGCGTTGAATTCTCATGAACCCAACCCTGCAAAAGATCTGGGGCGCCATCGAAACCGTGCTCCGCCGACATCCGTGGGCGGTCACGTTGTTAGCGATGGTTCCATGTGCTTTTTTTAGCGCGGCGATGGTCAACGACGTCGTGGTTGCCAATGTTTTGAAAGCCGATGTCGCAGCTCTGAGTCGGCCAGGCGGAGGGACACAAGTCGAGTCGAGCAACCGTCCCGCAGCAGAGGCTCTGCGCTCACGTGACACCGACCAGATGTTGCGTCGCAACGTGTTTGACGCGGACTCTGGTTGCTTGAACTGCCCGCCGCCACCGCCGCCGATCCCCGATGCGGGCGCGAGTATTGAAGGCGATGACTCTGCACCCCCGCAGCCCTGCGAAGGCTCGGTCAAGATCATGGGTGCGGTTGAGAGCGAAGACCCCACGTGGTCGTTTGTGTTCGCGATGGCCACCGCAGGTCAGCCCACGATGCCCTTTCGATTGGGACAAACGATGGACACCAAGACCATCGCGTCCATCGGCTGGGCACAGGACTACGGCGCGTATGTGATTCTTCGGCAACAGGGCGGTCCGCGCTGTTTTTATGCGCAGATTATGCCGCCGCGCCCACCGCCGGTACAGGTCGCTGCGGCTCCTGTTGCCAGCCCAACTGCAGAGCCCGGTGATGCGCTCTCGCAAATTCTTGAGCAAGGGATTGTGCGAGAGAGCGGCAACCAGTTCACCCTTCGGCGCAGCACGGTCGATCGCATTCTTGAGAACCAAGGAGAGCTGATGCGCACCACACGCGTGATGCCACACATGGAGGGCGGACGCATCGCAGGGCTTACGCTGTTCGGTGTTCGCCAGGGGACTTTGTTGGGCCGTATTGGCTTGGTCAACGGAGATGTTCTCACACGTCTCAATGGCCTTGAGATCGCCTCGCCTGACAAAGCTCTTGAAGCGTACGCACGGCTGCGAAGCGCTGATCGTTTAACCGTCTCTGTGCTGCGCAACGGCGCGCCAGTGAACATTGATTTTACCATTCGACCGTAGATTCACACTCATGCCCTCTGTTAAGGACCGCCCGTGAAGCTTAGAACTGCAACCGCGCTGATGTTGTGCTCGCTGATGATGTTCGTCGCGAGCCTCGCTGTCGCGCAGACACGCCCCCGTATTCGCCCGCTGATTCCGCGAGTGAACAACTCGCTACCGCCGTTTACGACGTTTACCAATCCAGGGGGTACCACGGGTACTACTGGTACCACTGGTACGACTGGAGCACCGGGGACCACTGGGACGCAACCGCCTGGAAATCCCGGCCAATCGTCCGACGGAAGCATTCGCTCATTTGATGGCGGGATGGACTACTCGCCCCTGCCTCCCGGGGCTCGCATCACGTTTAACCTCCAAGACGCTGACCTCCCAGACCTCGTGCGCGCCATCGGAAACATCACCGGTCGCCGGTTTGTAATCTCGGGCAAAGCGCGCTCGATCAAAGCCACGATTTTTTCGCCCACGAAGGTGACTCCTGGCGAAGCGTACCAAGCGTTTTTGAGTGTGTTGGCGATGAACGGGATGACCGTGTTTCCGTCCGGACGCTATCTGAAAATCGACGAGAGCGCAGGGGCTGCAACAAACCACACGCCCATCACATCTGCGGGTGAAAACACGCCTGCAGAGGACCGCTACGTGACGCGTATTCATCGCCTTCGCAACATGACCGCAGACGATGCCTCGGCACTTCTGGGACACTTCAAGTCTCGCGATGGTGACATCACTTCGTACACCGCCACCAACACTTTGGTGATCACCGACATGGGCACCAACATCCGGCGCATGATGACCATCTTGGCCGAGGTCGATGTCCCCTCGGTGGGCGAGCAAATTTGGGTCGAGCGCTTGCAGCATGTCGGTGCGGCAGAGGCCGTGCAGCGAATCAATGAGGTCCTGGGTCAAACCGGTGGGGCTCCTCCCGTCGCGGGACGACCTGGCTCCGATGCCCGTGTCACGCGCTTGGTGGCCGAAGAGCGCAGCAACTCGTTGATCATTGTCGCGTCTGAGCGGGGATATCAACGAGTGCTCGAGCTCATCCGAGTGATCGACCGTCCTGGCGCATCTGAGACTGGAAATATCCACGTATACGGCGTGCAGCACGCGGACGCAGAAGAGCTCGCCAACACCGTGAACAACATTGTCTCTGGTGGTCGTCAAGCGGGTCAAAACGCCGGCCAACGTGGAGCCGCCACGGTTTTTGAAGGCTCTATTCGTATCACTGCGGACAAGCGCACAAACGCCTTGGTGGTGACCTCTACGGACCGCGACTACATCCAAGTGCGCGAGGTTGTTGAGCGCCTTGATCGCTCAAGACGGCAAGTGTTTATCGAGGCCGCAGTGGTCGAGCTTGAGGTGACCAACTCCAACACCTTTGGTGTGAGCTTTCACGGCGGAGGCTCGATCCCCAATGTGCTTGGCTCGACTGGGTCTGCGATTCCGCTGGGTGGATTTAACGCGGGGCAGAGCTTGCAGTTTCCGGCTTCGCAGGACGTGTTGACGGGACTTGCACTGGGTATTCGCGGACCTGCGATCCCCAACTTGAACCTCGGAATCCCTGGATTATCACTGGGTATTCCTGCCTTCGGCGTCGTCCTTCGAGCCCTGGCTGACTCCGGCGATGCGGACGTGCTGGCCACGCCGTCCATTATCGCTACAGACAACGAACCTGCGGACATTAACGTGGGCGCAAACATCGCTCTGCAGACCAACGTCGGCGGCGGCGCAGCGGGTGCCCTTGCAGGCGCAGCGGGTGCGAGCGGCTTAGGTGGTCTGCTCGGCGGCCTTGGTGGCTTCTCTGCCCCACGCGGCGACGTTGGAACCAAAATTCGCATTGTCCCCCACATCAATGACTCCAACGAGGTCCGGCTCGAAATCGACGAAGAGATCTCCGAAGCGGGCGCTGCCGAAGGTGCGTTGGGTGTGGTCCCGATCAACCGTCGTACGGCAAAAACCAAGGTCGTTGTGCAAGACCAACAGACCATCGTCATCGGTGGTTTGATCCGCAACTCGGTCCGACGCAACACCACGCGCATCCCCATCTTGGGCGACCTTCCCCTGATTGGTGCGCTCTTTCGACAAGAGACTCGTCGTGTCGAGCGCCGCAACTTGCTGCTCTTCATGACCCCCTACGTGATCCGCGATCAGAGCGATTTGCGCAGGATTTTTGAGCGCAAAATGCGCGAGCGCCAAGAGTTCTTAGATCGCTACTTTGTGCTCTCTGGCAACACCGAGGTGCGCCCCGACATTGACTACACACGCACCAACGGTCTGGTCGAAGAGATCCGACGAGAGATACGACACGATCGTGAAGACGCTGAGCGAGACGCCCAAGGGTTTGAGCGAGCGCCATTCACGCACGAACAGACAAGACCCATTGAGTTTGCCCCGCCATCTAGCAGTGGTGCGACAGGGAGCTCAACCTCAACATCCACTTCGACCACGACCTCGACAACGGGCGACAGCACAGGCGCGACGTTTACACCCAGTCGCCAATCCATTGCATTACCGCTGTTTAACTCAACGGCACCCACGTCCACGCCCTCCACGGGGCGGTAGTTTCTCGCAACGCTGCTATGCTCAAATAACAGGCTAGTCCATGCAACAGAACGTTCGATTCGTCGGAGAGCTACTCAAACGCGCAGGCACCATCGATCCCGAAGCGATCGATGAGGTCGTGCTTTCGATTGAGCGCGAGGGCAGCAAGGGTCGTCAGGCTCGGCTCCCCGAGTCGTTGGTACGCCAAGGAAAGAGCGACGAAGAGACCATCGCTCAGGCGCTCGCAGAGGGCTTTGGGTTGCCGGTGCAACTCGAGGTGCAAAACGACCGCATCCCGCGTGATTTTCTGTTGGAACACGCCTTTGATTTTAACTTCGCGCGCCAACACCAGCTGCTGCCATTGTACTTCGACGAAGAGGTCTTGGTCGTTGGTGTGGGCGATCCGTTGGACACGTGGGGACTCGATGACCTGCGGGATCGGCTGAAGCGTGAGCTTGAGCCCATTGTTGTCCCGAGCACCAAATTGCTCGACGCGATCTCTTGGGCGCAGACGCAAATTGAGCGCGCCGGGCACCTGCAAGACGACGGATCATCCACTGAGCCTGAAGAGATCCGCCAGGATATTCTCGAGAGCGACGACGACGCGCAGATTATTAAGTGGGTCAACTCGCTGTTTGTCGAGGCGCTCAAAGACCGCGCAACGGACATTCACGTGCAGCCCGACGACAACCAAGTGACGGTGCGCTTTCGCGTAGACGGAGATCTGCGCGAGGTGCGTACAGCGCCACGACGTTTTTTGCCCGCGGTGGTCGCGCGCATCAAAGTGATGGCCTCGCTGAACATCGCCGAGAAGCGCTTGCCTCAAGACGACCGTATCGGATTTAAAATAGGAAACAAAAACATAAACATTCGCGTCTCAACCATCCCCATTGGCCAAGACCGTGGCG
>JANNCG010000290.1:0-5024 GCA_031386385.1 Myxococcales bacterium | reverse complement strand
AGCGCCGGCTCAAGCTCGCGGAGTGAGCGAATTTCCATCCCGTTGGCCAGCATACTCGCACCGAGTCGCTGAGTAGGTAGTGGCCCGTAGGTCGGCGCGCGTCCCACCTGCATATGGACAAGCTGAACCGGTCTGTACCGATTGTAGTATGTCACGCGTTGTTGCTGCGGCGCGTTTGCGTCCGGCGCTCTTGGGACGGGTCCCTGGAGGTGTGAAAAGCATCCGATCGTTGCTTGCAACCCACACAGGCACAGAGCTTTTACCCAATGCATCGTCGATTCCCGCCTCATCATCGCGACCGTTATCTCGCACCCAGAACTGTGTGGCAACCAGATATTCACGCGTCCGAACCCGCGAGAGAGTGGGCCCTGCAAGCGCGCCCTATCCGGGGGTGGTATTTGTTAGCTCTTCACAGCGGTCTGCGCACGCTTCATGGCAGAAGCCCCAATCCAAAACGCCAGCGGTAGCGAAAACACCACGCTGCGCAGTCCCCGATACCAACCAGGGCTCGCGAGGGTGCGACCCAGCAGCCCCGTCCCTAACGGCTCTGCGGGAAGCGACGTCAGCGCGAGTACGGCCAAGCAGACGCACAGGATCAACGAAAGTCCCCGCACGATCTTATGCTCGGTTTTCAGGGCGAGATACCCCATTGCGACGATGCTCACGAGGCCAACGGCGAGGCTGAGCCAAACGTAGGTTGTGCCGGCCGGGCGCCAGTTGAAGAGGTTCAAGTTGAGGTCGAGTGTCATGGCCACGCCGCAGAGCGCAGCGCATGCGAGCAACCAGCCGAGAGCTAAAAGTGCGGTGCGTTGTTTGTTCATGAGAGCCAAGCTGATTTCTGTCTCTCGATGAGACCCGGTGAGACAGTAAACTATTGGCGAGATACCCGTCGAAAGAACGACATTTGGATTTTGTCGTGGTGCGGGAGCGGTCGCGAATTGGGCAATCTTTGGATTTTATACTGTCAATTCGCAGGCCATTCGCGCGCGTGTAGTCGTGTTAACCGCAGTGTTCGGCCGTGTGAACGAGCGGCTAACGCGCGAACTTACGTGATAAGTTTTTCTCTAGATCGTCCGGCATACTTGCTCTTATCATCCGCGCTCAATGACAAACAAACGCCTTGGTCGACTGGCGTGGGTGGCGGGATTCTCTCTCTTCGCTTGCACCACAACACAATCTACACACACCGTTAGCGCAAACAACAATCGGGAGAGCTTCGGAAGCACTCCCCTGCCGTCACTCGATGAAGTGCGCAACATCGCGCGCCGCGTGGTTCGGGTTCCACGAGTTGAGATTCCACCGACGAGTGTCGCGAGCTGGGACCTCGGAGGCCCGTCCGTTGGAGGGATCGAAGCCGGGACTGCCCCTTCAACGTGGAACGCGACGGACCCACTTGAGCGTGCGTTTTCTGCAATGCTCACTGGACGCACGGTCACGCCCTCGGAGTCTATGCGTTGCTACGCGCGCGAGTTAACGCGCTTTTTTGCAGCCAATACGTCAGCACCACCTGCTGCATTGAAGCAATTTATGGCCGCAGGTTGTCGCGTCCACACCCAGGGGTTGGCGTCCGCTGCATTTACCATTACAGCGGATCCACGCGCGACTGCCGAGCAGGTCACGCAACACATCGTGACGTCGCTTCCACAACAACTCGCGGACTTTGCAGCTCACGCCGAGGGAATGGTCGGTATCGCGACCTCACACGTTGGCAATCGCCATGCAGTCGTCGTGCTCTCGGGCTCGCAAGCCATTCGATTTGATCCTGAGTCGCCTGCACCAGATGGCTCGGTGTTGGTCCAGGGAGAGATCGTTGGAGCACGCCCGGAGGACACCGTTTACGTCGTGGCGAATCAGCCGGACGGCGGCGCAAAGCTCTGTACGCATGAAGCATCCTCCACCCCACCGCGGTTTGCAGTGCGTTGCCCAGTCCCGCGAACGGGCGCACCTACAGTCATTTCGGTTAGCAAAATACCACGCGGATCATTTCTGGGATTCAACGTAGCTGACGCGCTGGTTGGGGGCAGTGAGCCGGTCCGTCGCTGGCAACTTGCGCAGTACCCGGAGGTACTTTGGGTCGATGAGTCGCGCACTCGCGCGCAGCTCGGTCGAACCCTCAATAGTATTCGCGCCGGAGCAGGACGCCAGCCCGTCGAGTTTGTCGCCGACGCCGAGACGACAGCGTGCTCTGTGAGCCCACACGTGCACATGGCCATCACGAGCAACGAGGCGCGCGAGAACGGCGAGGCCGCGATGCTCGCGATGATGGCGGGGTTCGGAATTCCTCGGCTCGTCCGAAGTGGCTTAGTGGGAGCGGTGGCCACACCGAGTCGTGACATCGCGAATGTGTTAAGCACGGCGCTGGTCTCGCCGGGTGCGCGGCTCACGCTCATGGATCCGCTTGCGCAATATGCAGCACTCTGCCCAGTGCACACCGATGAGGGTTTTGCCGGCTTGGTGTTTGTCACCTGGCGCGCTGTTGACGAAGCAAGCATGCACGAGGTGGATACGATCTGGTCACGCATTCAAGAAGAGCGCGCGCGTCGTGGGGTTGCAGCGATTCAACGATGGGATGGGCCGCCGCTCGCTGCGGCCACTGCGATTCGCGCGATCGATTCGGGCACGTTAGGTCCCTCCGATGCCATGCGCGCGTCACTCGACTCAGCGGTTGAAGAGCTTGGCTCTGGCGCGACGGGAGGCGTGCGCGTGCGGATGTTCTCGACGTTCTCGACTGGGTCGGCGGTGCTTCCGGTTCCAGATGGGTTGCTAGATCCGACGATCACCATGGCGCACATCGCGTCGACTTGGTATCGCGCACCGGGATCACCGTGGGCTGTGCGGTTGTTCTTAGTGTACTCGCCCGGCGATGGAACAACCGTTCGCACCAACTAATTGAGCTGCGAATTCACTGATCAATGGCGGACGCGTCGGTGGCTGCGTCTCCGAGTGCACGAGGTGCTGTTGCGCTCGAGTCCGCCCCGTCACCCAGCCCGCCGTCATGAGCGGCCCCGTCGTTGCGTGAAGTGAGCGTCGTTGGGATGGCGAGCGATGCGAGCGTCGCGGCAGTTGCGCGAGGCGGATCGACACGAGCAACTACGGCGGGGTTTGTGGCGTCTGCGCAGTCACCCATTTCAGTTCCGTCGCCGCAGAGGGCGAGGCGCTCACGCAGGGAGTCGTTGTACAGAAGGAGCGCCCGTTCGCGTTCGCCTCCCACGATGCGACCAAACACCCAGAGGTCGAGCTGGAGCACGACATTCGCCGCCGCAAGTGATGCAATTGTCCACGCAAAACTCCCGCTGCTCCCAGCCCCAAAACCATTGGAACCGAGCCCTAAAGACCCGACTCCCAACAGCACAAACCCAGCGACGTAAAGAACGCCGAAAGTGACATCCACGTCATTTGCACGTCGCAGCGCGACCATTGACCGTGAGTTGGAGCGAAGGGCAGGTCGCAAGTCCGCCGGATCTGCGACAGTCTGCCCATCGGCTAGCCGAGCGCGCATGGCGTTTCCGGGAGAAAACAGGCCATGGACCCACGGCGTGCCAACATGGTTGATCTCTGTCATATGGTACCGACGGTAATACGCTCGCCGCGTCGATAGAGACGCTGTCTCCTGCGGTGCAGCAGGGATTTGCGCGTGAGCACTCACACACCCACCAGTGCCCGGATTGAGTGCACAAACGAGTGTAAAAGCACGAAGGCTGCGAGAGCTTAGCGACATGGCTCGGTCCCTCCGACGGGACGGTTCGGGACAACGCCCTCCGGCTCGAGTGCCAAGCGCTCGCGCAGCAAAGGTTCGTAGAGAACAAATCCTCGGTTTGTGAGGCGCTGCCGTCGGGGCTCTGTGGCCAATATTCCAATCGGAATCGTGAGTCCGCCGACTGCGAACATCGTGGTTCCGGCGAGAAAAGTTGGGAGAGAGCTGTTGAGAGCGCTGTACAAGACAACTCCCGCTCCGCCAGCCGCCAGGATACCGAAAAAAGTCCCCAGCAGCACCCGCGTGTGGTGAATCTCCTCCACAAGACGGGCGCAGGTAGAAAGCTCAGTTCCGCGGTTGAGCGCGGGTTCAAGCTCGTTGAGCGAGTGCACTTCGTCCCCGTTTGCAAGGAGCGGTGCCCCGAGCCACGCCGTAGGGAGCGCTCCGTACATGAGGGGTTCGTTTATGCGCGAGTGGAGAAACTGAAGGGGGCGATACTGGTTATAATAACTCACACGTTGTTGGCGAGAGGCGCGTGCGCTCGGCGCTTGAGGGATCAACCCTTGATTGTGTGGATAGCACCCAATCAACAGCGCCGCTGATCCCGCCAGCACGAACGTTGCTAGACCCTTGGTTCGTCCCATAAGCATATGCACGATTGTGACACGTTCCGGCGTGCGCGCAAACGGTCGTACTCTCGCCGCAGAACGCGTGTGTGCGTTGGGGATTTAGTGCTCGTGCGCAAAACCACTTAGCGAGCTGTCATTCATTATCCCCTGCAAATTCACACGCCGCTCGCCCACGTTCAGCCGTGTGAACGGCAATGTTCATCCGTGTGAACGTGACGAATTAGCCCCCCAAATTCACTCAAACATTCGCCCCGCTCTACTTCGTCCCCCCGCACTGATTGACTCAGTGCAACTCAGCTCACGCCTGCGCGTGAACGCCGCCGACACCGTGATCGTGCGTGTGCACAACGGGGTCTGGATCGCGGTTGAGCACTGCGCGATCAAGAAGTCGCTTGCCGAGAGGACCGAAGTGCTCTTCAACTTTGCCACTCAAAAGATCGCTTACAAGCTCTACGTCAGCCGCAACGCGTGCCTTGAACTCAGGCGTCTGCACAGTCGCAACTGCCTTCTTCACAAAGGCCGGAGCGCCCATCGCATACTTCACCACGCTCGAGACGGTCTTCTTTGCCTTCTCTGTTGCGCGCTGTGTCGCTGTCTTGGTGATGTACGGAGCGATCGCTGCGACCATGTCCGCTGCGGTCCCTGCGTAGCTGTGCGCGGGCTTGTACAACGGCGAGTTAAATCGCTTGCCTGCGGGGGTC
>JANNCG010000271.1:0-1932 GCA_031386385.1 Myxococcales bacterium | reverse complement strand
GCTGCTTGAGAAAACACCTGGCAATCGCTACGCCGACGCAGAGGCCTTGTTGACCGCGTTTCGTGAGGCAAAAGCGCTTGTCACCGGAGATGCGACCGTCGCGAGCAAGAGCGCGACGGGGCAATTTTCGCAGTTGGCCGTGAGCGCAAAGGCCGCAGCCCCACCCCAAGTGACGCCCCCCGTTTCATCTGGCGAGCCTTCAGTCACCATCGCCGGAACCACGTATTCAAGCGATCAACCCAGCGCGCCAACGCAGAGCAAATCCCGTCCGATTGGGTTGATCGTCGCGGCGTTATCCGTCGCTATTGGGCTTGTTGGTTTAGCGGCGTACAAAATGAAGTCCATCGACACACCCATCGCTCCCGTTCGGGTCGAGCCAGGCACGGCAAACGCTGGGCGCGTTGCTGTCCCAGAGCGGGTGCAGCTGCAGCTGTCTTCAAGCCCCACCGGCGCGAGAGTGAGAGAAAATGGCGTCGTTCTTGGCGTGACCCCCATGGCGATAGCGATCGATTCAGCAGGAAGTTCTCGGACGTTTGAGGTCTTGCTCGATGGCTATCTGCGCTACGAGTTTGTGCAAGGCCCCTCAGCGCAGTCCGTGATGCGCTTCGCCGATTTGCGTCCCGATCCGGCTTCGGTGGTTGCTCCGCCAACTGCCGTCCAGCATACACGCACGCCTGTGGTTCAACGCAACCCACCACGGACCCGCCCTCCAATGCAGCTTCAACAGTGGAGCGCTCCGCCTCACAACGGTGCAACCCCACCGCCAGGCGAGGCGATCCGAATGATCCGCTAGGATCGCGAGCGTCACTCGTCTTCGCGGAGCAATGGCCAGCGAATTTGCAGTAGCGTTCGCGTTGAGCACGGAGAGGCACGCAGGACATAGCGATTGCCCTCTCGCACCACACGGACTGGTTTTTCTTGTCCCGTTGTCAGGTCGGTCATTGAGCCAAATGGGCGCACGTGGTCGGGCAAACCGTCAAGGGTCAGCTCGCTCAAGTCCGATTGGTATCGATTTAAAAATGCGATGCTCTCAAACGCGGTGAAGTCTTGAAATGCCCGCGTCGCCTCAACCCGTGTCGTGCACACGCCTGCCTCGAGTCGGTAGTTCACCGGTGTTCCATCGGTCGGAATCGCAATTCGCGCCGGGAGCCGCAGCGGCTCAATAGCGTTGCCTCCAACAGACAGCTCGCTCATTGAGGCTCCGCGCAGCGGATCTTCCGCGTGGATGTACTCCGGGAGCGTTGACTCTCGATCCTTTTGCACACGCACGCTCCAAATCAAGTCAGCGCGCGTGGCTCCGCGAGCGACATTTGTCGCCAGTGTCGCGTCGGCGCGGAGGCTCGTTAATTTAGGTCCTGCGCTCACGGGCGCGCCATGCACCGGGGCGACGTCCCATCGTTGACCCTTTTGCTGTGCGCGCAACACAGGGCGTATCACATGGACGTCGTTCTGCTCATTTTCGCCGGGTTTTCGCGGACCAAATGCAACGACATCCACGCCCAACGCGCCGTGGTCATCGATCGAAAAAAGGTTGTACGACGGCCACAACTGCGCCACATCGGGCAGGGTTGACTCGTTCCACGACAGGGTTGTAGCAGAGCTTCCTGCAGACACCAGAAGCACGTCGTTTTGGTCTCTGTTCGGTCCTTGCAGTGCGCGAACCGCGGGATAGTGTTTGTGCCCGTGTAGCACCACCACGGGTCGGTCAAAAGCATGCAACGTGGAGAGGGCGGTCCCAGCACCAAGCGCTGTCATCATCATCTCTTCGCGGTCTGCGTTGGCCAAGATCCCCGCGAGAATGTCCCGCGCTGCCCAGCGAAGCAGCTTGCTCGTGGTGTTCACATCGACCCGCGACAAGTCCGTTAACGGAGTCGGAATAAGATGATGATGGATCAGCAAAACGAGCGGAAACTTTGGATCCAAATCCATGAG
>JANNCG010000235.1:0-9057 GCA_031386385.1 Myxococcales bacterium | reverse complement strand
CGAATAAATCGCGATCCCATCACGGACGGCGTCAAAGGCGATTGAGCCCTCAAGCACCGTCGCTACGGGCTTAAAAATGGGCGGGTGGTATGCAAGGATGGCTTGGACACCCAGCATTTTTGCTTCTTGATACACCGAAGGGGTCAGATCGATACAAAGAAGCACGCGCGTGAGCGTGGCGCTGCGCGAGCCCACCAAGAGCCCCACATTGTCCCAGTCAGCGGCATACCTAGTCGGCGCGATCAAATCCATACACCGTGCCAAATCGCCGACGGTGCTCACTGCTCTGTCTCCATCATCCCCGCGTCCAACACCGGAACCAACAGTCCATACGTCCCCGGAATCCTCGTCGGATCAATCACAATGGGCGCGGGGTGCGCCGCCGCACGAAACACATTGGCGTTGCTCCCAGTGGCCGCTCCCGCTGAGGACCGACTGGGATTTTGTTGCACGCAGCCCCCTCCCACCACAATGACACTCGCGAACATGAACATACAAACGAAGAATCTCTGCGACATTACCCGGCAAAAACTACACGTTTGCTTGGGCCTTCGCAACCTCAGGGACGCGCTCATCGCTCTTCTGAATGTTTGTTTGCATGGTCGGCTTTGCGGGACTCCAGCGCGCTTTTTGTGCGTGCTCAGACAGCTTGATCACCTTCACCCACGCAAGAACGCGAATGGCGGTCCATGTTGGATCAATCTCCCATTTTCGTACGGCGAAGTTTGGAGACATCGAAAACTTGTGGTGGTTGTTTTGAAAGAGTTCACCCGCGGTCAAGAAGTCAAACGGCAGTGAGTTGCGAGACTTGTCGTTCTCGTTGAAGTTGCGATAGCCATACTTATGTCCCGCCCAGTTCACAATGGCGCCATGCATGGGTCCCATCAGGTAGTGCATCGGGAGAAGTAAGTACCAACCCCAGTGCGGCGCGAACGCGACGTAGACCATCGTGTACCCAACCGCAAACGCGGTGCGTGTGAGCCAAGAGTCACCGATGCGATCCAGCAACGGCCACGAGGGTGCGGGACCCTTGAAGCGGTCTTCGGTTTGCGCGGTGTCGTGAATGTGTGCGAAATAGCGCTCTTTTGTCTGCCACATCATGTCCATCAGCCCCTTGGTGTGATGTGGCGAGTGCGGGTCTTTTTCAGTGTCGCTAAACGCGTGATGCTCTCGATGCATGATCGCGTAGGCGCGAGGGTTCAGGTACGAGCTGCCTTGAAAGAGCCACGTCAGAAAGTGAAATACGCGCTCAGCTCGCGGAGACATCGTAAACATCCGATGTGCGCCATAGCGGTGTAGAAAAAACGTCTGCACAAAAATCGAGAGCACCCAGTGCGCGACGAAGAACAGCAGGATCACGGTCATCCCTCCGTTGTGGACCCGATTGGCTCAAAGTGCGATCCACACGCTCTCACGTTTGTGTCACAGTTAGATCACCCTGCAATTTCGCTGCAAAAAATGGGCGTCGATCCCGTCACAACATCGTCATCAAGAGGTCACCGAGCAGAGCTGAATTGACTTGAACTGATTTGACGCACTGCACAACGCGAACATAAAAAGTGCCGCGGTCAGCGGGTATGCTCGTCGCCCGAGGTCTTCTGCAAGATGGTCTGTGTGTCTAACTCAAAGAGCTGATAGCGCTCTTCGTTTGAGTCCAGCATGGCTCCGTCGACGTGAAACACCGTCGCACAGCGAACGGCTTCGTCACGTGTGAGCTCGGACAGTGTTTGATCTTCGTGGGCAGCGGCGCGATACACCAGCCGCTCTCGGTTTGACTGAAGGATGCGCAGCACGCCGTTGGACGCCTCGGTGGGGTCAAGCCCGAGGAGCGTTCGAGATTTCTTATCCCGAACGTGCCCAATGCACTGCCGCAACCCGATAGGTAATTCGCTCACAGAAACCTTTCGGTTAAGCGCCGAGTGGCTCTCAGGTTTGGGCGGCTGTACCGGCAAAGTGGTGAACCGGTGATAGAGCATTCCGGTGCCTTCGACCGAAGTGATACCCGGCTCGTGCAGCCCAGCGATGCGGAGTGGACCTTCGCGCCACTGGCGAAGCGCGCGCAAAACTCGGGCGTTGATGGCGTCAGCGATGGGCTCGGGTCCGTCGGCGGTCGTCCAGTTTTGCAAACTGAGCTGCTCCAGTTCAAAACGCCCGATCCCGGCGTGCGTGCACAGGACCCCGTGCGACGCGTACGCCAGCTGCATGCGCCCTCCGCGCAAAAGCGTCGAGACCCAGTCCCGCTGAATCTCACGATAGGCGCTAAAATCTCTCGCAATAAGCTCCCACGAAGGGACCTCATAGGCCTCGCAAAACTCGCGCTCGGGCCGAGCTGGCTGCTTTTGCCAGTATCCCGAGTCCGCCTCAACCTGCGCGTCTGCAAAACGCTCGTCGTCGATGCCGAAGAGCTCCCCAACACGCGCTAAATCGTGGTTTCCTGCCAAAATCACGACTTGGTCCGGCGGGTGCGAGGACAACCATGCCAGCGTGCGGACCCCGTCAAAGCTCGCCTGGGCGCGGTCTTTCTTTGGGCCCCAGTCAAAATAATCTCCCACGCAGACCAACCGGTGGTCGTCCCGAAGGCTCCCAGCCTCGGTCAGCAAACCGTGAAGTGACAAAATCCGGAGCAATTTCTCAAAAGGCGCCTGTGGATCTCCGACCACAACGGTACGTTTGTGAGCAAATTCACTAGAAGAATGCATCCGGACCGGGACTGCAAGCGCCGGCGCCTGGGATGCCAAGGACGAGCCAAGGGCGAGGGCTAAAACTATGGGATCATCGGACATCGCTGTAAGAACTCACAGTGACACTAGTTTTCCTACGCAGAACACGGTAGGAGTTTCTTGCCTCGGACTGGGATCGGTATAGCATCGCGCCGGTTTCGAGTAAGGATAATGACAGTGTACGAAAGGTTATTGCGCCCTGATCGACCCAGACTGGCCGAAGCGCAGAAGCTGGTAGAAAACGTCTACGACGCTCGCGAAGCGTGGGAGACACTATCCGCTCGTGGATTCATTCCAAGTGAATGGGTGCACCGGGACGACAGGTCGTATTTGCTAGAAGCTCCGGATGGCGCCAGGCGCGCGTATTTTCCGCCGAGTCTTCGCATGGCGCTGTCTCTCGCTTGTGACACGGCAAACGTTAAAGCGGCGGAGGAGATCGGGAGAGCAACGACCAAAGATCTTCGCAACCCTCAGCGCACCATCTGGCGATGCATCCGAGCAGAGACGGTCAACGCGTTTCGCGACTCGCTGCAACGCGGGCTAAAAGACGGTCAAATTGTTTACTCGCCCGAGCTCATCCAGACCGGATACGTGGTGGACCCTTACCATACCGACGCGCTGATGATGTTGGTCCCTGAGATCACGCTCGCGCAAATGGGCGGCTAACCGCTCACGGTCTGGGGGGCAACCCCAGCCGTCTTCGACAACGGGCGCACAAATGTCCGCTGCAGCGATCAATCGTCGCGACCCGGCCTCTTGCGTCGGTCATCAAGCATTGCGTGTCAGCGCAGTGCTCGAGCCCCAACGTGTGCCCCACTTCATGAATGCACGTGGTGACCATACGAAAGTTGCGTTGCGCTAAGTCCCGCGCGTTGCGTCGGCACCGAAAGAGCGAAATAACGCATGTTTGACCAGGCATTTCACCCAACCCAAGAATACCCCAGTCGTACGTGCCATGAGCGGTCGTAGAGATGTCCACCTCGGTGACACCCAAAATTCGGTTGATGGGGGCCACGACCATGGGTCGCAGATGGTCAAGCAACCGTTCTGCACGATACCGTCTTCGGGGAGCATAGTACGCCGCAGAAGGGAGCTCAATGGACTGGCGCTGCTCGACATGAACGCCAAGCTCGACCGTGAGTCCCTGCTCGATTTGCGAGTATAAATCCTGGGCGAACGGGCCCATGGGCTGCACCGCGATGTGCACATCCCCTGGTGCAATTCGCATGCTTTGGTACGACTGGGCGCTGGCCTCACGACTCCACGGAGTGACCGCGAGAGCTCCGAGAGTAAGCAGTCCCTGCCGACGATTGAAAAGTGGGTTAGCTGGGTTCATTCACGCTCGGCATTGTCACGCCGAACGATAAAAGAAGGAAGTCGTTCGCGACTTTCAAACTCTGCACGATACCGCGCGACCTCGCGCATGGACGAAAAGGGGCCTACTCGAACACGGTGCCAAGTCCCGGTTCCGGTGGTCGCGGCACCCGATGCGACATAGGCACGATGGCCACGCTCACGGAGTCGCTGAGCAAACGTCTGCGCACCGGCGAGGGCTCTAAACGAGCTCACTTGAAGCGTGAAAGCCCCATCGCTGCCAACGGTCGCAGGTGAGTCTACTGCTGGCGAAGTCAATCGCGCGCTCTGCCCAGTCGGCACCGGAATCCGTGCTGGAATAGGCGCCGTTCGCACTCCACCCTGTGCATCAAGCAGCGCCCCGGCGGGCACCGAGTTGCTGTTTGTTGGCGACAACCGCACCGAGGCCACGCCGTTCGGCCCTGGTGTTCCGTTGCTCAACGCGACGGTACCGGAGAGGGCTCCGTTGGCGTGCTGAGCGCTCGGTGTTCCGTTGTCCGTCACCCGGGCGGAGCCTGTGGCAGGAGTCGGAGAGACAGCGTTTGCCCCTTCAACATTGGAGGCAACTCCGTTGCGAAGGCCAAGCTGCGAAGGATACGACAGGGACGCTGTGGGTGACCTCGCAGACTGTGCAGCGAGCGCGTCCAGTCGTGCGAGTGGGTCTTCTCGTCGCTGTGTTCGCGGGGCTTCTTGATCACGACCAATCAACACACCCGCTGCGAACAACACGCAGGCTGCTGCCAATCCACCAACCGCAAGAACGACCGTTCGCGCAGGATCACTGCCTTCTTCACGTTCTTGAATTTGATCTAAGTCGCGCATTGCTCCGAGGCCATCCATCACTACAAATCCTCTTCTGTTCGATCCGTCCGAGCGATGTTGTCAAAAGCCAACAGCGCAGAGTCACCGACAAAGACCGCTACACGATCACTCGGTACCTTCGCCAGTTTTCGACGAAGTCCAAATCCCTCCAAAATTCTCGACAAGAGTGCACAGAATGTCCCCACGCCGCTTCTTCTGTCGCGAAGTCCACTCAAGTAAGCGCGGGTCAGAACTCAGAAGCTCAGCCTCTCATATAATATATGTTATAGATTATGGCGCAGGGACGCGAACGTTGAGACTTTCACTGGGTTGCCACGCACCTGTCTCGTCTGGGTACAGCTGCCGAATGGTGATCAGGTCACCTGGGCGGCAAGAGGTCACAGGCGACCCCGGCGGGCCGACGCGAACGGGGTCAAATCGGACACGCCACAAACCCGAATACCTCACTCCTCCATCGGGAATTCCACCGTCAGGGACAACGATCCCGCGAGCTACGGCAGTCGTTGCGTTGTACGAATTGCCGTCACTCAAAGTTCGTGTCGAGTTGGTCGCGACGATCAACCCGCCAGCTTGCCCGAGACCCTCGATGGTAAACACCACGCCCTCGCCGCAATCTTCTGTCGGCACGCAAGCCGTCGACGCATAGCTCGTGGTCATCGGTGGGGGGATCGGGATCGGCTTCCAAATACACCCACCAGCCAACAGCGACAACGCCAAGAGCGGCGATCGGAGAGAGAGACGGCGAAGCTGAGGGGTTGGGGTGTTGGGGAGCATGTTCAAAGACTAGGGAGAAGCAGAGTTCGTGCCTAAGTGTACCGCATGATTGCATCCGTGGGGGGGATTGCCGATTTTCGCTCAATTGGCGGTCCGAAATGCGCCTTCAACCGGTGAATCGTTGCACCGCGGGCCGCTCGAAGTGCCAACTGAGTTGGCGCAGTGCCAAGTGCAGTCGCAGCAAGCGCCGGTGCGAGGGGACAAAAAAATTCTCGCGCACGCACGCGCACGCGCGATCATTAGTAAATGGCAAACCTGCGTCGGTTATGGTAGGGTTTAAGCCATCTCCAACTGGCGAAAACTAGACACTTTTCGACAAGATTTAATAGAAGTCCGCCGTTGCGAAACCTGAGGCCATAATGACAGAGCAAGACAGCGCTTCCAGCGCATCCCCGAGCGGCTCCGGCGAGTCCGTGGTGGTGTTTGAAGAGGAAGTCAAACGAAGTTATCTCGACTACGCGATGAGCGTGATTGTTGGGAGGGCGATTCCTGACGCGAGAGACGGGCTCAAACCCGTGCATCGCCGGATCTTGTACACGATGCAGCAGCTGAATCTTTCGCCCGGTGGAAAGCACGTGAAGTGCGCGCGCGTGGTCGGTGATGTGTTGGGCAAGTTTCACCCCCACGGAGATTTGAGCGTTTATGACGCCCTGGTCCGTATGGCTCAGGACTTCTCGATGCGCATGCCGCTGGTCGATGGCCAAGGCAATTTCGGCTCTGTTGAGGGCGATCCTGCCGCAGCGTATCGTTATACCGAGTGCCGACTCACGCGCATTTCTGAAGAACTCTTGCGCGATATTGAAAAAGAGACCGTTGATTTCTCTCCGAACTACGACGGGAGCACCGAAGAGCCTGATGTGCTCCCCACGCGGTTTCCAAACCTCTTAGTCAACGGAACCAACGGGATCGCGGTCGGGATGGCGACCAATATTCCTCCGCACAATTTGGCAGAGGTGATTGAAGCGACGCTCTATCTCATGGAGCACAGCGACTGCGAAGTGCAAGACCTGTTGCAGTTTGTGAAGGGTCCCGACTTTCCGACCGCAGCGACGATCCTTGGGACCGAGGGCATTCGCAAAGCGTACCTCACCGGCCGCGGCAGCATCACGATGCGCGCGAAGGCCGAAGTCGAGATCATGGGCAAGGGTGGCAATGAGCGCGAGCGCATTGTGATCACCGAGATCCCGTACCAAGTGAACAGCGCCAAGCTGCTTGAGCACATGGCCGACCAAGTGCGAGACAAAAAGCTCGAGGGCATCTCGGACTTGCGCAACGAGAGTTCGCGCGAAGGCATGCGAATTGTCGTCGAGCTCAAGCGCGATGCGGTGGCGCAAGTGGTGCTCAATCGCTT
Source organism: Myxococcales bacterium (assembly GCA_031386385.1). Classification (GTDB taxonomy): domain Bacteria; phylum Myxococcota_A; class Polyangia; order Polyangiales; genus JANNCG01. Next base: position 2,037 of record JANNCG010000235.1, on the reverse strand, counting down.
GTACAAGCAGACCCAACTTCAAGAAAACTTTGGCTTCAACTCGCTCGCCATTGTGAACGGGCAGCCACGGGTTCTTGATCTTAAACAGCTGCTCTCAGTGTTTGTTGAGCACCGTCGTGACGTGGTCACACGCCGCACGCGGTACGAGCTTAAACGCGCCGAAAACGATCGCGAGATCGTCCTCGGGTTGGGCATGGCCACCACCGAGATTGATCTGGTGATTGAGACCATTCGAAGGTCCACTGATCCCGAGGCAGCAAAAGAGGCGCTGATGCTTCTGCCGCTCAAGGGGCTCGAAGAGTTTGTGCGCCGCGCGGGTCGTCCCGAAGATGAGATCGAAGCGGCGAAGGCCGTCACGGACTATCGGTTGACCGAGCGCCAAGCGAAGGCCATTTTGGACATGCGCCTAGCGCGCTTGACTGGCCTTGAGCGCGAGAAACTCGCTGGCGAGTACGGCGAGCTCTCAAAGATTATCGCTTGGTTGCGCAGCATTCTCGGCAACGAAGTGGTGCTGATGGGCGTGATTCGCAAAGAGCTCGAAGACATCAAGACCAAGTACGGCGAGCCACGACGCACAACCATTGAAGCAGCAGAGGGTGAGATTTCGCTGGCGGATTTGATTCCTGAGCATGACGTGGTGGTGACGTTGTCGCACAAGGGGTACATCAAGCGCGCGTCGTTGAGTGACTATCGCGCGCAAAATCGCAGCGGAAAGGGCCGCTCTGGGATGGACGTGCGCGACGAAGACTGGGTGCACCAGCTCTTTATCGCCCACTCACACGACACGATCATCGCGCTGACGGACAAAGGCAAAGCCTTTACCAAGCGCGTGTACGAAATCCCCGAGGCGCCGCTGGCCTCGCGAGGCAAAGCCATCGTGAATTTTCTTGGCCTCGCGGATAACGAGCGGGTCAAGGTCGTGATTCCGGTGAGGGAGTTTAAAGAAGGACTAGACTTGATTACCACGACGCAGGGCGGTCAGGTGAAGCGGACGGATCTCACTGCGTACGGCAACATTCGCCAGACCGGGATCATTGGCGTGGCAATCGACGACGATGATGAGCTTTTGACAGCCATTGTTGCAGCCCCTACGCAAGAGCTCATCTTGGGTACGCTCAAGGGCATGAGTATTCGTTTTGAGCTAAGTGAAGTGCGCCAGACAGGTCGCGACTCACGAGGCGTCAAGGGCATCGAGTTGCGCGAAGGCGATCGGGTCGTCGCGATGCAAGTGATCGAAGATCCCACCACACAGCAAGTGCTGGCCGTGTGCGAAAATGGCTACGGAAAACGCACACTAACAGAAGAGTTTCGCTGCCAAGGTCGCGGCGGTCTCGGGATTATCGCGATCGACGCAAGCGAGCGCAACGGAAACGTCGTGGACCTCGCCCTGGTCCGCGAAAACGATCAGCTGATGGTCGTGACGGACAAGGGACAGATCTTACGGACGTACATCTCGCAGGTGCGCCTCGCAGGCCGCAACACGCAGGGCGTACGAATCATTGACGTGAACGACGGAGAAAAACTCGTCGCTGTTGAGCGCGTTGATGCGGTCACCGTAGACGAGTCCGAAGCCGCTTTGGCCGCTGAAACTGCCGCTGAAAGTGCCGCTGCGGCTGCAACTGCAGCAGGTGCCGCGGTGAGTGACATCGAAGCGAGCACCGCCGTCGGAGACGGTACCGCCGTTGTTGGCGAAGGTGTCGAGACAGTGGCCACGTCAGCAGGCGAGACGCCCGACGAGAGCTAAATCCCGCTAGCGGCAGCCGGTGCCTGTGGGGATCGCTCTCACTTCGAGCTGACCCATCCCGTTGGCCATGTTCGCGAGGATGTGACCTTCGGCGCCGAGCTGCGTCTGGAGGGCTATGGGACTGAGGCGAAAAGCAGCATTTGGAGGGACTGGTATCGTGTTGATTCTTCCAACTGCGCTTGAGCCGAGACGCGAGTGCACGAGCGTGAGCAGTCCGCCGTTGCGTGCGGCCACCAACATTTGACAACTCCCAGGTGCAACGGACACCGCAGTCGCGAGGTTTGGGTTGAGCT